>NZ_JACJQM010000130.1:0-12649 GCF_014696655.1 Nostoc sp. FACHB-888
GTTTTCCTTTTGATTGAGCGAGTCAGTTCTAAACCACTCATGTCGGGTAATAATAAATCAACTAACACAACATCAGGGTTGGTTTGTTCAATTAACTGAAAACCTATCTTCCCGCAAGTTGCATCACCTGTAACTTCTATATCAGGAAATTGCGAAATAGCAGCTTTGATGCCTAAGAGAGTGAATATTTCTGGTTCAACAATTACTATTTTCAGCATAATCTTGATAATCCTCTAATAATAAATGGCTGTTTATTCGGTTATTTCTTATTGGTGTCTAGCGGACACGTACTAGACACTTGGTGTCTGGGTCGTGTCTGGGGTCGTGTCTGCTGGTGTCTATGCTATACAAGGGTTTTGAGCTTTGGTGTCTGTGGTGTCCGGTGTCCAGTGTCCGTTAAAAAAGGGTGTTTTTGAGGCGAGACACCAGACACCCTTTGCAGTCAAATTTGATTAAGCTTGATAACACCCTCGGCTATCCAGTCCGCCAATCCTGCCCCCACAATTTCATACATCCAGCCCTTGATTTGCTCTACAGTGAATCTCTCACCGTTCACTTTAAAATTGCCCTTGAACTCTCTTACATCAGCTTCTATTCGCTCAGTTCTGGTGAGATATTCATACAACTTTTGCGCCATTTGTGATAGCTTCTTAGGTTCATCTTGGGTGTCACCTGCTTTGTTACCAAGATTGAATTCCAGTTCATAAATCCGCTCTAAAGTGGCTTTATCGATGGTTGGCGGTTCATCACTGGCCAAAGGTTTATCAAGCCGAAAATCAATTCGCTTGTGGTCAAGTTTAGGCAGTTCAATATCAATCCATTGCCCATGCCCAGGTAATTTAATCTTGCCCTGACCACTAGCTTTAGCTTCTGTCGTGATTGGGTCAATAGTTGCGATTAGTTCTACTTCTAACAGTGCCGCATCTCGAAGTTTTGATAATCCTTTGGCTTTAGCTAAGATTTCCATTGTGCGGTCGTGAGCTACAAACAAAGGAATCATTAATTGTTTGCGAGATTCAGTCATGGCACAACGAAACCATTTACCAATAAAATCAGGGTCGGGCTTCCATTTTTCATCCGGAAAATCGTCTGGCATTGGCTCAACAATGTTATCTGTCCAGGTCGTAAACTCCTCAGCGACTACACAGAAATGTTGGTTTGTGTCTCTTAAGTGTTGCGTCCATTGCTCCTCAACCATTCCGCTTTCACGATAGGCTTTGTAACGGCGACGCATTTCCACCATGTACCATTGCATAAAGTCGGCTATTTCCCTGTAACCAGTAATCAGATTCACCCCCCGCCATTCAACTTCAGTCCCGTGCGGGTCAAGTACAAAAATTTGATTCCAGCCAGCAGTACGCTTATGCCAGATAATCTCTCTAGTAGTCCAGGACTTACCTGCACCCATGCCACCAAAAATCAGAGTGGGGTAGCCGATGGTGTTGTTAATCCAGCGATATTTGTCAGTGGGAGCGATCGCTTGGTTGTCTGCTCCAGTAACTTTATCGTTGGGGTCAATCGTCCCCGCTAAAGTCTGACTCCCTTGCAGATAAGGGGTTTTCATCTCACGCAACTGCTTAATGTAATCTGCTTTCTGTTGCTCGGTCATCCCAGCCGTTTGCGCCTCAAAAATGGCATCAGTTGCCTCCATTTGCGTGACTTCAATCTCAGTGTGGGCGTAAATCTCGGCTTTGGTGATATCAACAGTGCGATCATTAGCGATTAGATCCAAGTCGGCTTGTAGTTGGACTTCTGCGATCGCAACATCTCGATAGCTCTCTAGTAACTCGGAACGTGCAGCCATCTCTGCTTTTGCTGCGTCCCGATGAAGGGCAATGTCTTCAAAAACTGCTCTCTGTTTCTCCTCATTCTGGCAATGGCGAAGCATCCAGCCAGCAAGCGCAAACCCCAGGAATCCGCCAAACGCCCAAAACGGCTTACATGGGTTGGTAGCTTTGACTAAGCCGTTAACTCCGGTTGCTGGGTCACGTACTACTTGGCGCGGCATTCCTTCTTGTTTCCATTGCTCCCAGTAATGGGGGGTCATGCGAAAGGGCCGGTTATCTTTGTCTTGACACACCAATGTTTTTGAAGGAGTTTTGACACAGAAATAAATTCTGTCGCTACTCGTTCCTTTCCAAGCCATCGCAGCTGATCCAATACCAACAGTCAGACTCAGCCCAATTGCAACAGCTTTCTTGTCCATTGGTAACTGTCCGAACCACTTCATTAAACCCGATTGTTGCGATTCGGATAACTGTTTATGTTTGTCACTTAAATAGTTCATTTACCTCTTTTACCAGCAAATAGAAAAAACATTAATATCGCTAGAAATATGCCCTCGGATGCACCATCCATCCAACTTGAAGATTCAGCAG
The DNA here is from genome assembly GCF_014696655.1 of Nostoc sp. FACHB-888. NCBI lineage: Bacteria > Bacillati > Cyanobacteriota > Cyanophyceae > Nostocales > Nostocaceae > Nostoc > Nostoc sp. FACHB-888. Next base: position 2,379 of record NZ_JACJQM010000130.1, read on the forward strand.
TTTTTGGCTGATACACCTTTTCAATTGAAGTATTAGCTGTTTGTGTGGAAGTTCTCGCTTCATTCCACTCACCCAACGGGTCGGAAAGCGCACACAATAACGCTAATGACGCACTGCAACCAGTCATTAAATTAGTAACGAAATTATTGAACCCTTCACCTGTTGCAGTGGCAGTAAAGTAGAGGTGTGCAGTCCCAACAGCTAAGAACATTCCAACTGGGTGAACTTGCAATAAATGAAAAGTGAAAATAACTGCACTGTTTAAACAACTGCCAGCGACAATTTCACAAGCATTACCAGCACGTCTAAACGTCCGACCTCTGTTATTTTCTGGTAATGGTGGTAACTGTTCGGGTTGTTGATGCTGCTTAGTTGATTGTGGTGTTTGTGCCAGCCCTTCATGCAAAAAAGGGCTGACGCTATGAGGATCTTCATTTCGTTTCCTTACTAGCATCAGCCTGTGTCCTTCAACTAATAGTTATCGGTCGCCCAACTTCTGCCACAAGTTACCCAACATTGCACCCCAACCGCGAACTGTTCCTGTTGCAGAAACACTTGACGATGGTGCATGATTTTGGCTAGTAACTGGTATGACTTCCTGGGGTGCAAGATTTGGTTCTAATGCCCTTGAGCCAAACCGCGCACGGGCTAAAAGTTGTTGACGTTTCTCTCTCAGTCCTGTTGTGATTGCTTGCCTTTCAGCTTGCACAGTTTGCTTATTTTCTATGCTGCTTATTTTATTTTCATGTCTCCACAATTCGGCTTGTAAATCATGGTGTAATTGTGTAGCAACTTCGGTCAGCGCGTGTTTACGTTTCTGATCAATTCGCAACAAGTCCGCTCTATCTTGGGCATCTATTTTACTCATCTCCGAATCAAATTCCGAATTGAGTTTGCGAATCTTGGCGATAGCACCCGCAACATGAGAGCCGTATTGTTTACGAAGTTCGACCCAGGTTACTTGTCCTTTGGTCAGCTTCTCCATCGCCTCAAAGACGACCTTGGCGTTATCTAAAAAAGGCTCTAACCTATCTGATAATTCTTGGGCATTATTGGCGTAATCTGCGAACTGTTCTAGCTTGTTTATATCAGAGAGATAGCCCAGAATATCAGACTCAAACCCTCCCCATGCTTGCGCTTTCTCGTCAATGTGGCTTGCATGACCAACTACCGGATTACGTATTGCAAAGTCCATTGCGTTATTCTCCTAATAAGGTATGTTGTCGTAGTCGATAGCACCATCAGAGTCTGGTGCTTCATCCCAGTAACCCATCTCTTCAAATCGGCTATAAATTCTCGTTGCTAATTGCCTTACGGGGTCGTCAACATCATCAGAAATTAAATCAAATCTATTGGAGCCAAACGCCAATATATTTGCAATGTCCGCGTCAATCCCATTACCTAAAAATTGACCAAATGCAGCAGAGTATGGATGGTCATCAATAGTTGAATGAGTTGCTAGAAATTCCGTTCCAGTGAAAGGTGGGTAATCTTCACTCTCGAATATTGGCTTGGAGAGTGCCTCAATATCTGCCGAAATCATTGCTGCCCATTGTTCAGGATTTTCTACTTTGAATTGCTGCTTTCTTAGAGCGGAGTCGGTCAGAGGTGATTTGCCCCAATCGTTGGGATTTCTGTAATCAAGTGTCATTTGTTAGAATCCTTGTAACGATGTGTACTTGATGCACTTTCGGATGAGGCAATCGCACTTACTTTGGTCGGTCGGGGCAATCGCTTCATTATCAGTTCTCACAAAACTCATTTAATTCAAAAACCTCTCTCTGCACTTGGTTTTGGCTTAATTCTTTTCGTCTGCCCTTTGAGTCATTGAAAATGAAAGGTGCATTGACTCTAGAGTTAGAAAGGTGGCTGTAGCGGAGTTGTTCACCACGGAATTGGTACAAATGATTACGCTGTAAGGCTGTCGTTGAAAGCATTTGGTTGTCCCTCAACTTGGGAATATAACTCGATATTTAGGATGGCTTCGTGAATCTCGAAGAGTGCCTGAATTGCGTCACCGAGGCGGAGGTCATTTGACGTAGTGAATCGCTCTGATGCCTCTAGTCTCATGTACTCTGGTGTTGCCCTCAACATCCTCAAACTCTCTTCTTTCCCTTTGAGAATTGCTAAAATTTGCTCTACAGTCAAAATTTGCTGCATAGATATACGCTCCAAAGAAACTAGGAATTGTGATGCAAGCTATTAAAAGGACTGGGCGGATTTTGAAAGCAAGCCACTGATAATCAGACTCTAATTTGTCCCTATTATTGTTTGTTTTGGTTGACATACATTACTAAGCCCACAGTAAATAACCCAACTCCTAAAGGTGATATACAAGCAGCTACACCACCAATTAGGGAGAGGGTAGCCACACCGGAATAGAAACAAACTTCAGTTAGTAAGTGCATTTTTCTTTCCTTTGAAATGAAGTGCAAGAGAAATAGAAATCTGGCATCGGATAATGCCATCTTTGAAGCAATATCTAGGGGTTTGCTGCTAGGTTCAGAATCTCTTGCAATGACTTTTGAGCAGTTCGCTGTTTCTGGGTTATTCCCCGTTGGGACAAAAAATCTTTGGCGTTCACTCCTTTGATGGAATGAGCAGCAGTCACAAACTCGGTTGCAAACTGATCTAAATAGCTTTCTAAGCCATCTCTGACAGTGTTGGAATGAATTTCTACAAAGTTGTCTACGACTGCTTGACCACTCAAATAAGCGAGGGTAGAAGCTATTTTCTCAATGGTCAGCACGTAATTACCAGCAAATTCCTGAAGGGCATTGACAGTACCATCAATAATCTGTTGCTGTTGTTCTATTGGTAAAGAACTATCGCTAGAAGGAGCAATCGCAGCTACTTCCCCCGTGTTTTGTTCAAGAGCCTTCTGCTTGAATGTGTTGGCTAGGGTTTCAAATTCTGCCAAAGTTATTTCCTTGAGGCTATCAAAATCATCGGGATAAGCTTCAGTGAGACTGAATCTGACAATCTCCTCAGCAACTCCCAAACGTTCGGCAGATTCTTTAATAGAAATCATTTCTGGCTTATTGGTTTTAGTGGAATTAGGACTCATGCAGCTGTACCTCTTTGAATTACTTGGGCGAACTGTGCTTGAAACTTGGCTTGACTGAATTCCTGGGGATACTTTTTGATGTAGTTCTTTACCCGTTCGACAGAACGCAGATTAGCCATCACTCGTCCAATGCGGGACAGAACCCAGCTTTGGTACGGGGATAATGGGCAAGAGCGATCCGTACTGCCATCAGTTTTTACTGGGTAGGCTTGCCGATAGCCATCTATGCGGTAAAGAGCTATGCCGTCCCAACTGACCAAAGTTGAACGGGCAACATTAAGAATTCTTGCGAGTTCAGATTTTGTAACATAACTTGAGCAAAACAAACCAGGGGAATCTAAATCAAGTCCCCGTGAGGAGTTTGACGCTTTCATAGAGCATCTATCGGTTAATGGACAAATAGTGACTGATGGTCAACGTTAGGTACTGACAAAGGTAAGACAAGCATTTGATAGTTACCGTTACTTTGTCAGATCCACACGCTAAAAGGATTGATTTATATAGCTTTTCCTTGCTCGGTGGACAGGCATCAGCTAACGGTGCTTGCTGTTTTCCTGTCTTATCTGTTATGTTAATTCATAGGTGAATCACCTGTCAATATTTTGATTCACCATTGGAAAATAAGACTCAAAGGATGAATAATTAGGCATGGTATTTTAATTTGACTATGCCTTCAAAAAAGCCGCAATTGACCATTCGTATTGAGGAGGATGAGTATTTATATTTACAAGAATGGGCACAAGAAGAATTTATGACTCCTCCTCAACTAGCAAAAATCCTTCTCAAAAAAGCTATTGCGTCAAAAAAGAAAGAAAAAGGAGCTAACAAAAGAGAAACAGCATGACAAAGGAGAACCAATCAGATGATGTAGAGCGAGAAGAGCGAAAGTTTGATCCAGTTACAGATGAGAGAGATTGTTCAGTGGCAATTGTTAGCCAGATTGCAATATGTGCCTAATGTTACTCGATAATATGCTGACTACCAGACAACCTCTTAGCCCCAACCGAATAACTTCTATTTATGGTCTTTAACCACTTATTTATGGTCTTTAATCCCTGGAATTTGAGCCAATAAAAACCAAAAAGCCTGCGAGGTGCAAACTCACAGACTTTTACTCAAATTGTTCATTTGAATTTGGTACGTACATTGTGGCTTCGGTGCTTCCAACACCTACCACACATCCACCCCGCTAGAAAAGACAGAGTGTAAACCCCCACTGGAGTAAGAATCAAGTGGAGCCTTCCCTTAATTATAAATGTCTATTATTTATTTCCAACAGATTCCTAAGAAAAAAGTAACAGGCATGAAGGCTTTACCCAAACTACTTGGCTCTTTCCCCTCTACCGCACAAGTTACGCCAACTGTTCTGTAGATAAAAGTTAACATTCAGTTTTTTCTTGGCGAGGGCAATTTAACCCCTGCCAGGAGAAAGAAATTGAAAAATCTATCAAGTGTTCTACCATCTGCTCAAAATCTACTGCCAGTAGAAAGCTTAAGTGAGTTTGCCAGCAGAATTGAGCGAGAATTTCTTACCGACTCTGCGATCGCAATTTCTCTGTACACTGATAACATCCGCATCGTCTCCGACATAGAAATTAGTGCTGGGGGGGATGTCTCAACCCCAATCCACGATGCACTGAACTGGAAATATACCAGGTTTGGGCATCAAGCCAAACCCACACTCCACGCCGCAATATTTTTTAACGAAGACGGTAGCCCCTGGCAAGGCAAACTCAGTAGACCCAGGACTGATGCTCAAAAAGACAAAGAGCAAAAATACGAAACCCCAATTGGCAACGGTTCACGGGCTTATCTCCCCACCGTCAACCGAGAAAATAGACGCTTAATAGCCAACCGCTACGGCGTAGAAGTCCCCCCACCAGGAGAAAGTTTTTGGGACTGGCTAGAACTCCACCCAGAAATCCCAATCATCATTACAGAAGGGGGTAAAAAATCCTTATGCCTGCTGTCACAGGGGTATGTAGCCATTGCCCTTTACGGAATTAACGGCGGCTACCGCAGCAAAGATTTATTAGGCAACCAAGTCTTGCCCTATCTAATCTCAGATATAGCACGATTTGCTGTTAAGGGCAGAAAATTTACCCTAGCCTTTGACCAAGACACCAATACTCTAACCCAGAGACGGGTTAACGCTGCGACTTTCCGCTTTAGCCGATTACTGACCGCCGCCGGTTCAATAGTTGATATCGCCATCTGGGACGGTCAAAAAGGACTGTGTAAAGGCGTTGATGACCTGATAGTAACGAAAGGCGTGGCTGCTTGGTCAACAGCCTTAAACCAAGCCCTTTCAGTAGCACACTGGCAGTTGTGGCAACGCTTAGAAAATCGGTTAACTTACGAACCCTCATTAAAACTAACCACAGCCGACTTATCCACCTTAGAGATCAAAAACTTACCCGACTCAGGAATTATTGCCATCAACTCAGGCAAAGGCACTGGTAAAACTAAGTTTATGGCCAAAGCAACAGCGCATTCTCCGAAGTTATTAGCACCGAGTCACAGAATTGCGCTCGTACAGAATTTATGTGCCAGGGCAGATTTAGATTACCGAGGCGACTTAGATAAAGTCAACGGCAATTTTATCAAAGGATCAGCTTACAGTTTCCGAATTGGTTTCTGTGTTGATTCACTCCTAGCCATCGACCCGAAAAAATTTGCTGGCTGTGACTTAATCATTGATGAAATTGTCCAAGTTGTTCGTCACTTACTAACTTCTAGCACCTGTGATAAAGACGGGAAACGTCCAGCATTACTAGCGAGATTTGCAGAATTAATTAGAGTCGCCCGCCTGATTATTGCTGCTGACGCTGATTTAAACAACCCAACCCTAAATTACCTCTGGGAACTGCGAGAAGAACCAGCCCCAATCTACTTAATTTGTAACGACTATCAACCCAAACCCTACCACGTCACATTTATTCAAGCCAAAGACAAATCAGCTGTTATAAACGAGTTAATCCAAAATGCACAAAACATCTTGCCAGGTAAGGCGCTATATGTCACCACAGATAGCAAAGCCACCAGCAAGACAACAGCGCGACTCCTACAAAAACAAAATCCTGGTATTAGAATCCTGCTGGTTAACTCAGAAACCAGTGGCAATCCAGACGAAAAAAGGTTTTTGAAAAATCCCGATGCAGTATTAGCTTCGGGGTTATATGACGTAATTATTTGTTCTCCCACAGTCGCCACCGGAGTCAGCATAGAAATTCCAGATTTCATCGAGAAAGTCTATGGAATTTTCACCGGCGCATCATCCACTGACGCTGATATGTCCCAATCTCTAATTCGCGTGCGAGACAACGTAGACCGCACGGTTTGGTGTGCCAAACGTGGGACAAATTATTGTAAAGTTTCTCGCTCCAGTAATTATCTAGAAATTAAAGCACAATTACAACAGAGAACAGATGCCACAGTTAGCTTAGTCCGCTCCAACCTTAGACCAGATATTGTTGAAGGTATTGCTAATTTCGATTGGCAATCAAACCCTCATGTTAATTTGTATGCCCGAATTAGTGCCGAGCAGAATTATTCGATGATGAATCTAGAGGATGCACTGCTAATTCGACTCAGACATGAAGGGCATCAGATTACAATTGATAATCGAGAATCAGAATCGGCAGTCAAACTGTTACTAAAGTCAGCCAAAGACGAAATCAAACAAATTGAAGCCAAAGACATAGTAGCCGCCGCAGATTTAACTTATCCAGAAATTGCCCTGCTAGAATCCCAAGAATCTGTCTCACCAGAAGACGCACTAGCAATTAGAAAATATTATCTGAAAGATTTCTACTGCGTAGACGAGCTAACTATAGAACATGTACTTTGGGACAAAGAAGGCCGACGACGTGGGGAACTGCTCAACTTAGAAGCGCAACTTTATCCCGAATTAGGAGTTGACAGAACAGCCAAATCATTAGAGAAACAAGCTAATTGGAATCAAGCTGTTTGCCCGTGGGATATTTCCGGTACAGCACTGCGGCGCTCTATGCGAGAAGCATTTGGATTAAATGACTTTTTAGATCCTTTTAAAGAATGGACTAAAGCTGACCTCAAACCCTACGCCGACAAGATTCGTCTCTATGCCGCAGAAATATTACACCATCTCAACCGCACCATCAGCGACAAAATGAGTGATGTTCAGGTTGTGCATCAGATGTTATCGCAGTTGGGAATCAAAGCAGCTTTTCGCTGGTCGAGGTTTGAGCCGGGGTTTGAGAGGCAAAAAATTAAAGTCTACCGACTTGATCCTGAAACTTGGTCTAACCTGATGTCCATATTAGCTAAACGTGCCGAACGACGTGAAAGGCTGAAAAATCTTGGAGAGTCTGATGGATCAGCTATGTCTTTTAATACTCAAAATAATCTAGGAGATCCAAATCAACATCATGCCAAATCACTTGCAGAGAAACTAATTGGACATTTTGTGACAGTTCAGGGAGATGATAACCACTTAGAGGTACAGAGTTTGACATTAAACCTCTTGCTCCGATGCAGGAACTTGTCAAACAATGCTGTGGTTTTATTGCCGTTCACTGAACTTATGCCTGTAAATAACCAGCATGGTTAAGCAAAACTCATGTAGCCATTTCTTATTTGAGACATGAAAGCCTGACTGTTAAGAGGATTGGAGAGCCAATGCTGTGCATCGCTGTTGCACGGTCGGAGCTATTAACAGTAGACATTACACAATTTGGCTTTAATGTGGAATGCTGCATGAATCACGAGCCAAAATGATAAGCCAACTATAAAATTTACGAACTTTAGAAGTATGTTATTTGCCTGATATTCAAAACGCTTTAACAATTATTCTAACAATTGATTAAGTCTGAGCAATGCTAGAAGACAGTCGGTGTAATCTGTTATCAAACAGGACTGATCTAGCAGTCAAATGATTTTATATGCAAGAGCAAACTATAAAAACTGAGCAGATAGATTCTGTTGTTGAGGCGATCAAGAAACGCATTCAAAAGGCTTCGGAACTGGCTACAGAGTGTGATTCGGATGCAAAAAAAAGCAGTAAGTATAAGCGTACAGGTCGTTGGATGAATACAACACTCGGTCTTTTAGCAACATTAATAGGCATTGCAATAGCACAAATTCCCGAAGATGCACCACCTTCTTATCGTATAAATCTTGGTTTATTTAGCGCCATAGCTGGGTCAGCAGTAACTACTGCCGGGCAGCTCGTTGATCCAGCAAGAGCTAGACAGCGTGCCATTAGTTTACAAACCCTAAAGTTGCAACTCGAAAATTTCTCAGAGGAGACTAATATACTGTTTCTGGGGTTGCAAGAGAGCAAGGAGCTAGATAAGAATAAGCTGATGGAGTTAAACAGTACAACAAGAGATAAATTCACTAAACTTCATGATGAAGCTTTAAAGTTTGGAGTTTATGTTTGAGTTGATGGATTCTTGGACATGAAAGGTATGGAGCCGAGATTTGAGTAATTTTCTACAAAATGGTTTGGAAACTCTTGCCCTGTCTGGTTTTGATAACTTGTTACTTTCGAGTCAAAAAAGCCGTTATTTACAACATAAAATCAAGCCTTTTCAGGTCATCTTGCAGGTTTTTGGTCGCATCTCGGCTCAATACCTATTTCTGTACCAGATTCACACAGGAAAGTTATTTTCAGCAGCATACTGGGAACTATAACTAATAATTTGTGGTAAATATGATTTCAATTTCAGATATTGTGTCCTTAATTCAGTTTGTCTTAACTCGACATGAAAAAAGCAAGGAAGACCATGAAAAAAGCAAGGAAGACCGTCAATCATTTTTCAGAAACTTTGTGGAGCCTGCATATGCTGAACTCGAAGTTGTGCATAAGAACTATCTGGAATGTTTTCAGAAATACCGCAATCTAATTCAAAACTCGGAAGAGGCATTGGATAAAAACCATAAAGTATTAGCTGAAATTAAGCAAGACTCTCTCGAAAGCCAGGGGCTTCGCCATAAACTTCAGAATGTGGCTAACGTATTTTACAAAATGCCAGATATGGATCGAATTATAAAAGAGCAGCAAGATCCAGTCTTTGGCTTCGCTGCAAAAATTTTATACTACTTGCTGCTTCGAGAAAACTCACCTGAAATCTTGCTAGGTAATAGCAGCCTACCTCCTACTAATGTAGTGAGAAAAGTAGTGTATGTGGGTTTAGCAAAAATTTTTTGTAGCTCCGATGTTCAAGAGAACAAAATTAATGCGGCAAAGAACACACTTAATATAGTACAGCAAGAACTCAATAAAAATTATGGTTACATTCATGAGCTATATCAAGAGTTAAAAGTTAATTTGCTGTCTTAGAAATTAAAGTGATTTCCAAAAATCTAATCATTATCGCCTAACTGCTGATAAAATCCTCAGAGATACCTGTGTGCGTCTGGGCATCAAGGGCGTAAGTACCCACAGCTTTCGGAGAACTGCGTTAACCAGGATGAGCGATGCCGGGATACCGTTGCGTCACATTCAGGAGACATCGGGACATCGGACTTTGGCAGCTTTGGAGCGATATCGGTAACTGAGAAGCAGAAGCAGAACGCTATCTCTGCTTTGGATTTTTGAATAATGTAATGTAGGGGTAAAAGTAGCAAGCCTGTCATGAGCCGCCACGCAACATCTGAAAGCCTTGTGAATTAAGAGTTACAGAAATAAAATAGCTCTTTAACCCGAAATTATAAGAATTAGCTTGTTTTTGCAGTACCAATTGACCTTTAGGCTATTTGGTACTGCATTTAGGAACGTAGCCATGCGGGTTTCAGGCTGTAAAAATCAGTGAGGTTTAAATGGTACAGCTTTAAGTGTGCGTCCAATTGGTCAAAATCTCATTTTCGGGTAAAAGTTGAAAAATTTTGATGAAACTATCTCTGGGTAACGTTTTCAGCCGTTGCATGGCGGTTTGTAGCAGCTTCGCTACTTTCTCCCCTAGTACTGTGCCTCACCCAATCAACCAAAATTTAACCCTCCCCTTGTTCGCTCGACTGCGGCGCTCGAAACTTTGTCCGCTTACCAATACCCAACTGCTAATTTATTCAGTCAGATTCAAAGTTGAGCAGAACAGCATCTGCCTGGAACATTTCGTCTCTAGCTTTTAAACCAATATCTCGACGGATACTGTCTAGAATTTCTAGACCTGTGCGTTGGCTGTTGGGGTAGGGAGTCCAGATGGCGTTGACTGTAATTTCA
>NZ_JACJQM010000131.1:0-12624 GCF_014696655.1 Nostoc sp. FACHB-888
CTTTTAATGAATTGCGGGGATGCTTCACTATCCGCCAGAATCTTTAAGGTCTGTTCGGCATCTTGGACGGTCATCTGAGAAATATTTTTTACACCTGCTTCCTCCCAGACATCCCCGAAATACTGTCGATATTGCTGATTGAAGTCTTGCTCTTGGGCGAAGCAGGCTAATTCTTTTACTCGTAATTGTGTCGTCTCTGACATATCAATTGACCAAGGTTAATTGTTCGCGTTTATTGTTTGACCCAACCATCTTGAGCAATTGTTGATTAAGCGGAGGGAAATACCATTCAAAGCCAAACCCTTGCATTTCAACGCTTTGGCGATGTTAGACAGAATGTCTGTCTAACATCAGACAGCATCAGTAACAACAATTGTCATACAGATGCAAACTAGTCTAAATCCCTTGACCAAGCCCTGTTGGGGCGGGGTGTGGGGTTGCAGGTTGGAAATAGCCTCCACAACATAGATTCGTTACAAGCCCTGTCTTTTCACTCTGGTTTGCATTGGTCGGAGTTCCAGAGCTACGGTCAATGCCGTCTTCACTACACCCAACACCCTACCCCCAACACCCTATTTTTGACTAGTAGTGATATAACCGTTCCTTTGCCAAATCTCCGTGTCTGGTTTAGAACTCTTGAATGGTTGAACATAATAATCAGGAACTAGGGGTTTGTCTTGGCGGTCATAGCTCAATTCATGATCCAAAAACTTGATATGGCTAATATGGGATGCCCAAGCATCGGCTATCCTATCACCTAATCCCATTGTGTCTAAATATTTAGGTAGTTCCATTCCGCCATTCCAACAAATGGGGATGCCTTCACCATCAAAATGTTCGGTTAGCTCTTGGCGTATAAAGGATGCTGTCCCACCACAAACTAAAATTTCATCCATAAGAGCAATATTTCTCAACCAGCGCCATAAAGCACGGCAGTACTCTTTGCGAACTATCGGTAAAATCCGACAAAACAACTCTACATCAGCATTGATTTCTTCGATTTTGGTTTTGCGCGATAGAAACCGCAGTGCATCAAAATTGTTATTCGTGGTTTCGGCTAAGGCTGAAATTAGGCGTAAGTCATCTTTTGATAAACCAACGGCAGTACGTTCTACAAACTGATCCACCACCCAATTCATCCCTAAATCTGTAGATTCAGCTTTTATTGCATTCCCCTTGTGCGACAAAATAAAACTGGCATTACGATAGCCTAACATCAGCATTCCTATACTCTTTTGGAAATAGTTTATGTTGACGTTGCGACTGCGATATGCCATGATACCCGCCCCTTCTGGACTGACATCAAAGCTACGTAATTTTGCTTTTAACCTCCCTGTTGGCGTGATTATTCCTGTTTTTAAGTTCTGTGCTAGTTTTGCTCTGAGCGTTTGCCCATCCGACGCTTCTCCCACTGGCAACAACAAATGTACATATAGCTCTATATCTGGGTTTTTCACTCCCAGCCGCCGAATTGCCAACCATAACATAGCTGCTACTTTCGGTAAGGCATATTGATACTTCAAATCTCTAATGGCTGATGTCCCCGCGAACATACTTTTGGCTAATGCTCCCAAGACATAGTATTCTGACCCAATTCCTATCCATACCGTCGTATCTTGTACGAGTTGATTTGACAAATATTCTATTGACTCTACCCCTAAATCCGCTATTTCTGGTTCCATTGCTAAAACTATTGGAACCCCATCTGGATAAATCTGTGCTATCCCCTTCTGGGAACTTGTCCCTAAATCAATCGTTATCGCAACTTTTGTGTAGTCTTTAGAATTATTCTTTTTATTCATCTTTACCCCCGTTTTGTTTGTCCCAGCCAAACATCCGCTTAATGTCGGTCATCTCTTGATAGTTTTGCGAGGAAAGAAATTCATTGTCATCGTCATCTTCCTCATCTTCCTCATCAGTAGAACTTATTTGTCCATTTCCCGAAGTAACCCCTAAGACGGATAGACTATCTGATGCCACTATGTCTGATGCTTGCATTGATATATTTGATGTCACCACTAGTGGGTCTGGTGCTATCCCACAAGTTCTCCGAATCATACTAATTTGTGCTTCTAGTTGACTAATTGCCCAAATGCCAATCTGTCTTAATTCTTCTCCCCTCAGCCCCGAAGAAAACAAGGCTAGAGGTAGCCAGTGTTTTTTTAGTGTCGATGTAATTGTTTCCGAATAATCTTCCTTCAAATTTAAAGGCTTTGACCTCAAGTAATCAATTACTTCTGCATCTGCACTGTCACTTGGTCTTCTAAATGACACTACTCTATATCTAGAATCATTCATTTTTTTTGACTAAAATTCTGATTAGCGTAACGCGCTTTCTTAAAATTATTACACTAATTTTTATCGCCCAGTTTTTTTATTTTTATTTTGATACTGCCTAACTTAACTAAATTTAATATTTTTGCTTCTGAAATTTATGTTGTCTGCCTAAATAAAGAATTTACTTAATAATGGATGCACATATAACACCGCATTTTTTCTTCTAATCCTTCACTTAGTCCCTCATTTTTTAAATCCCTACTAATTTACGGGGGTTTAATTTGCTTTTACGTAGTCAAAATGTATTACTAATCACAGTTACAAATAGCAGACATTTTGCACCTAAAACCCCTATTTATATACAAAATGTCTGCCATTTTGCATCGCTTATACACGCTTTTAACTGTTATAGCTGTCATCAAATGTTGACAATCAGGTACAAAATGTCTGCTATTTTGCACATCGCTCTTTTGAAAAATTGCCCTCTAACACTTGCTCCAAAAAGGTTTGAGGCGACTTATCCAGTTTCTTGTATTCTCAATAGGCTTGAAATTATTGAGAATGCGTACTACAAAAGTATTGTTTTTGTACTTCAAAAAAACTGTTTTTTTCTGTTTGTGCTACGAAACACTACTAAAAATTACAATTTAGCGCTGATCAACTTCGAGGGACTGCTAAAAAATTCCGTTATCAACCATTTTATTCTTGAGTAATTCTCGAAAAATTCTGTGAGCAGACCATCAATTCTCATTAATCTAGAGTTATTGACAGTAAAATAGCCCGAAAGCCTTGCTATTGCTTGGTTTTTTAGTCCAAGTCACAGAAAGTCGGATGTTCTCTACCTAGGCTAAACCTGTGTTAACAGTGACTATGCTACTAAGGGAATCTTGGGGATAGCGGGAGAATTGCCCGTGAAATGCCTCAGAACTGCTGTAGGGTGGCTTAAGATAGTCGTACTTACTACGGTTATTTCCCCATTTTCGCATTTGAGCGATTTGCCTTTAAAATAGGCGTGAAACCGAGAAAAAACAGCAATAATTTGAGTAATATTTGTTTCTCAGTCAGTCAGCCCAAAAACTTGTATTTTCAAATTTTAGCGTAAAGAAAAAATGGCATACGCGATCGCGCGATTAAAAAAATTAAAGCGGGGTAACATATCAGGGAGTGCATCTCACACTGCACGAGAAAGAGAAACCCCTAATGCAGATCCCACTCAAAAAAATATTCGGTTCATCGGTAGCCTCAACCCAGAGGAACGACTAGAGGATTTAGTCTTAGCCAAGATAGGGGACTCGGAGCAGAAGCGGAAGATTCGCACTGATGCGGTGTACTGCGTGGAGTTACTGTTGAGTGCATCGCCCAGTTATTTCCGTCCCAACTGCCCCACTCAAGCCGGTTACTATGAACCACAAAAGCTGGATGAATGGCTAGAAGCGACTCACCAGTGGTTAGCGGATGAATATGGCAATCGCATTGTCCGCGCCGAGTTGCATTTAGATGAAGCCACACCCCATATTCACGCTTATTTTGTGCCTTTGGATGATGAGGGACAGCTACGGTGCAATCATTTCTTTGACGGACGGCAGAAAATTCATGAGTTTCAGGATTCGTACTACCAGACAATGCGGTTAATTGGGTTGGAGCGTGGGATTAGAGGAAGCAAAGCCCAGCACCAGGACATCAAAGACTTTTACCGCATTGTGGAGGAGGGGCGTGACTTAGAAGTTGATGAGCTAAGTGCAGCGCAATTGAAGGCCAAAGCTGCCGACCGAGACAGGGCGAATCAACGTAAACAGGAAATGGAAGCTACAGCCAAAGCTCTCTCACTTGAGAATGACCAATTACGGCGGCGGATAGAGCAATTGGAGCAAGATAATCAATCAATAAAAAAAGTTACCGAATGGTCAACTGATTTAGCTTTGGATGATGTTGCTTGGGAGTTGGGACTGTGGCGTAAAGGGAATGAATGGGTAGGAGGAAACCACATCATTAATATAGATGCCTCTCAATTTACTGACTTTAGCAATGGTTCTTCGTTAGGGGGTAACAGTGCTATTGATTTAGTCAAGCATGTTAATCAATGCAACCAAACAACTGCGATCGCATGGCTGGGGGAAAGATTTGGTGAAGTCGGCGCAAAACGTGCTGCGATCGCTCATGCTCAAAAAGTTGCGGCGGACATTATCCAAACTCAACCAGTACCGCAATTCACTCCACCGATTGAGGATAAAGCTAATTGGTCAGGTGTTGAACATTACCTAACTCAGAAACGAGGCATACCCTCTGATTGCGTACAAATGTTACATAACCAAGGACTAGTTTATGCCGACTCAAAAGCAAATGTAGTGTTTGTGATGCGGGATCTCAACGGAAAGACCAAAGGAGCATTTTTAGAAGGGGCAGTTAATAATTTCTCTGGTTATGAGTTAGGTACAGTTCGCCGTGATAGCTGGTTTTACTTTACTTTGGGGAAAAAGCCTAACGAACAAACTAGTACTGTCGTGCTGTCTTTTTCTCCCATTGATGCCATTTCAGTAGCCATGCTGGAATATCAGGTTAAAGGAATACCAGAAAACAGAACAGTTTACATGGCAGCAGATGACACTTCAAATTTACCTGTTGAAAGATTACGTAATGTGGCTCATGTACAGGTAGCTTTTAGTCAACCAACAGTGGCACGGGCTGTTAAAGAACTGCTGCCACACTCGACTCAACTCAAGTGCGAAAGTCGGGATTGGAATACGCAGTTAATCAATTTCTCCCATCAATTGCAACAACGGTACTCACAACAAAAACACGAGGAGTTAGAGCTATAGTTGCAAAAAAGTCAAGCTACTTTAGTACCGATTTTTTCAGTACCAAAGTAGCTAGTAAAGAGTTTTAGCTATCAATAATATTGGGGTGAAATTTAACTAAAGCCCTAATGAATAATGAGTTAATTAAACAAATATTTGGATTAATTAAGCTTAACAATAAGCTGATTGCTGTCGAGTCTCCATTGCAAGAGAGGGTCAGGCTGCTCATCAATCTAGCCAGTGAATGCGAACAATACAATATTAACTGTTACCTGTGGACGCTGGAGGATGATGCGCTACACCAGTTATCTACTAATGAGGAGGGATTAACTTTACAAAGAGTTGAGCAGTATCAGGCGATCGCCAAGAATCGACGCGAACATTACTTTGAAATTCTGCGATTCTGGAAAACTACCGATTTACAAGGAATCCTGATATTAGAAGGCATATTCCCTTGGCTGGGCGAAGCTACCACTGACCCCGATTTCTTTCTGACTTCCGAGTGGATTAAGTCAGCCCTCATTAACCTGAAGCTGTACAATTGCAATGCTAACAAAGCAGCGATTCTCTTAGGGTCAAACGCCACCGTGTCGTCTGACATTGCCCCCGAAGTTCCGACAGTCATTCAACAACTGCCAGCTATAGAGGAAATAAGCAGTTACTTAGCTCAAGTATTACCGGATTACAGTCATAGCGATATTCATGCGACGGCGATCGCTGGCTTAGGGATGTACTTAGCAGATATCGATTATGGCATTCGACAGGCGATTGTTGATGAAATTACACCGGATGAGTTAGTAGAAAGACTGGCCGCTTACAAAATCGAACTGTTTAAGCGAATTTATAATATTCAGTTCCTTCAACCTCCAAGCACACCCATTGGTGGTTTAGAACTGATCCAGCAAGCGTTTAAAACTTATAAGCGCCTTCTATCCTCATTGGCTAAAGCTTACAATCTTCGTTTACCCAAGGGGATTTTATTAATCGGCCCACCGGGAACAGGAAAATCTTACTCCGCTAAAGCAAGTTCTGCACAATTGGGGCTACCTCTGATTATCTTAGAGTGGGGTAGTTTCCGCAGTTACGGTAATTTGGCTGAATATAAACTCAAGAGTTTACTCGCACTGGTAGACCGAATCAATCGTGTAATTTTATACCTTGATGACTTTGATAAGGGATTCGCCGGGGATGATGATTTATCTAAACGCCTCGCTGGTATGCTTTTGACCTGGATGCAAGAACGTACTAGTGAGGTTTTAATTATCGCTTCGGCTAACAATATTCAATGGCTACCACCAGAGCTAACCAGAAGTGGACGCTTTGACGAGATTTTTAAGGTGGATTTACCCAATTATGGAGAACGGCACGAAATATTCAAGATTCACTTAGCCCGTTTCGATCCTCGTTTCCGTGATCGGGGCGATGGCTACAGTGAACAAGAATGGAAAAGGTTACTCAAAGCCACGCAGCGATGTGTGGGGGCGGAGATTCAAGCCATTGTTGAACGTGCCGCCGTCTTTACTTTCTGTCAAATGTTTGGCGACGATGTTTCTCCCCTTCAAGAACTACCACCACTAGGAATTACATTGTCGGCATTGTTGGTTGCAAGGCAGAGTATGAATCCTCTGGCCATCCGCGAAGCTGACCGAGTTGAAAGTATGCGTAACATTGCGGCTTTGCATGGCCTTCCATCTAGTCCAATTGATTCATCTATATATAGTCTCGGCAACGTTGATATTTTTGGTGAAACATGAAAACTTTAAAAATTAATTCTGAAAAGGATTTATACGTTGCTGCTTTCAACTTACTGAACATACTAGGCCCTGTCGCTGGAGTATCAATTATCATCGGCACTGTGGCGCTCGGTTACGTCCAAACTCGTCCCCAGGATTTACCAGTTACGCACATTCTCAGCAAAGGCGGTCGTACATTTAACTTGGAAGCCGCCTCTACACCAGAGCAATTAGAGAAAGGGCTGAAATTTCGAGCATCCTTAAACGATGATCGCGGAATGTTATTCAACCTGGGCAGAGAAATTTACAATGTGCCTTTCTGGATGTACAAGGTAAATTTTCCATTAGACATCTTTTATCTTAAGGACAATGTGGTGACAACTGCGGTTTACAATGCCCAACCGTGTTACAAAACCCCTTGTCCCATCTACAAAGGGAAAGTTGCCTCCCAAGTGCTAGAGCTAGTAAAAGGCACTGCCAATATCAAGGTTGGCGATCGGCTTAACATTCAACCGTTATTAGTTTTGCCTAAGAATAATATTGGTATTTATAGCGGCAATTATTTGAAAACCAAAAATAATCGGTAGTAATTGTATAACGTATTTTTGAAAAATCAAGAAACTATAGTACTGAAAAAAACAGTACCTAAATAGCTTCATGTGTTGAATCAAATATGGCAATCTATTTATGGGAAGAGTATGGACATATTGGGAATTTGATCATCCTTTGGGTAACACGGTGCGAGTAATCTCTACCCCACTAGGGTTAGAGATATTTGCCGAAGATGTGTTCAACGTCGTTGCAGCAGAATTAAATAACGAAAAAATAGTACTGATGAATATTCACAGTCAAGAACGTTATGTAGTTATTGAAGAAGAGGTAGTAAAAGTAAAAACTTTAAATTTTACAGCCATCAATACCTTAAAGACGATTGTCAAAGCGGACTTGATTAATAAATTTCTGCATTGGGTACGAATTAAAATTCGACCAATATTTCAAAGACAGTACTTGTAAAAAAAATTAGTCAATATCAAAAGGAAGAAGAATGATGACTATTAAGATAGCCAACGATAATAACCAAAATACTAGCAACAATCTGGCAGATCAACCCTTTACTAATACACAGTTTAACAATATAGCACCCAACAATGCGATAGAAAAAGACACTATTAATATAGATCCCAACAGCCCAGTGCCCGACAATATAGGACTTAGCAATGCGATAAAAGAAAACACTACTAATACAAAGTTAGACAGCCCAGTGCCCGACAATATAGGACTTAGCAATGCGATAAAAGAAAACACTACTAATACAGAGTTAGAAAGCCCAGTGCCCGACAATATAGCACTTAACAATGCAAGAAAAGAAAACACTAGTAATACAGAGTTAGAAAGCCTAGCACCCGACAATGTACCACTTAACAATGTGACAGAAGAAAACACTATTAATACAGAATTAGAAAGCCCAGTGCCCGACAATATAGCACTTAACAATGCAATAGAAGAAAAGACTAGTAATACACAGTCTAATAATCCAGTATCCGAAAAGAATAATAAGAATAACAACAATAAAGATAATCCAGAACAACTAAGAAGATTAGTAATGGTGACAGGAGATAAAGGAGGTGTTGGTAAGTCAACGTTTGCCAGAGGTTTAGCGCAAACTTACATAGATAACGCAGTAAAATTTGTCGGGTTAGACGCAGATAATTCTAATCCACACTTGATCAGATTTTATGAAAAAGCTGCAAACATTCATCGTTTAGATATATCTAACTCAGATAAATTAGACGAATTTGTAGATAATTTAAAAGAATTAGTCTATCCCAAATCAAAAGAATCTGGCAAAAATCAAGAGGAAAAATCTTTGATACTACTAGAAACGCCATCACAATTTCTGCCAACTTTAAAAATTTTAATAACCGAGATGGGGTTTTTAGATGTAGTAAATAATAAATGTAAGATGCGGGTGACGATAGTAGTAGTTATTAGCACAATAATTGATTGTATAACTCAACTACTAGAACTATATAGTTTCTGCGGTGATCGGGTGGATTATGTAATAGTAAAAAATTCGTTTTACGGAGAGGCGGAACAATTTACTTTTTATGATAATTCAAAAGAAATAAAAGCAATTGAACAGCAAGTAAAAGCAACAGGGCATGATTTCACAAGTATAAATATGCCAAAACTAGCGAAAAAATCCTACGATTATTTAGATGTGAAAAATTTGACATTTAGACAAGGACTTGAACAAGATGAATATCCGTCTGTATTTGGTAGAGTCTTAAGCTGGCTGAACAATTTTAAAGGGCAAATAAAGCCAAAAAAAGATTTATTTGGCATAGAGAAGATTTTATCTGAATAGGAATAAAGATGTCAAAGAGAATGATTATAACTGTAGGAGATGCGCGGGTGGGTAAGTCTACAGTTATCAAGCTATTGCTAGAAATGTTCGCCCAACAAGGAAAACGGATAAAGGTTTATAACCAAGAATCATTCCCTGTATTTCAAGCTTATGAACAATTAGCAACCATTAAGAAGTTTAATTTATCAAATGACGATGCTGATGCAATAGCAGATGACTTAAATCATCCTGAGTTAGATGTGATAATTGTTGATATGCCCGGACAAGATATTGAAAAAGTAATTCAATATATCGAGAGTGCTAGCTTATTTGAGGTTGTAGTAAAATTTGGTTGGAATTTAACATTTCTTCAACCTATTTCTCACAGGGAAGACTGTATATATTACTTAAATGCAATCATCCAGAACGCGACCACTAACGCTAACTACGTGGTAGTGAAAAATTACCATTTTGCGCCAGATTTTAGAGAATATGAGGAGAAGATGCGGAAAAAGCTGTTAATCATAGGAGGGACAGAAGTAGAATTAATGGCTCTACATCGGAATCATTATCAAGCAATGGAAAAGGCTGATAAACCATATTCACAAGTTTGCCAGGATTTCTCAATAATTTTATTTTGGAGAAGCTTCATTTTTCAGTGGATTAAAAAGTTTCATCATTCAGTGATGAATAACAATTTGGCTATTAAATATCTAGGGCTTGATTGATGACACTACAACCCGGATTTCTCACCACACCTCGAATGGAGGAGTAATGAGTTATGAGTAATGAGTAGTGAGGAGTGAGGAGTGAGTTATGAATATTTACTTATTAATTCTTGCTCTTTACTCATTACTTATTAAGGATTTGCTTCTTATTCATTACTTCTTGCTCTTTACTCATTACCCATTACTTATTACTCATCATTAAACGCTTTGGAGCTTGTGAGAAATGCGAGTACAAAACACATTACAAGGCTACTCCCCATCAGAACAAAAACGCATAGTTGAAGGGGCATATCAACTAGGGATTACACCAGATGATCCAGTTTTTAGGATGATGGCGACACTGGGCAGATATGAAGAAACGATCATAGACCTCCAGGCAAGAATGGAGGCAATGATAGAAGCATGGGCGGCACTGATAGACCAAAAACTGGAAAAGACAAGCAAACAAGCCGAGTCAATGCATTATACAGTTGTCTCTAGTGCCGTGCGTGATGAGATCAAAAAAAGCAAGCCCACCGGCACAGGCATGAAAGTGCAGGCAGGCTGGGGATTGGGGACAGTATCTCTTGTGTGTGGATTAGTAGCGGCTGGCAGTACCTTGCTGGGTTCGCTAACAACGTGGAATCTGGTGCAAAATATAGGAACGAATCAGTCAGTAGTAGTATCACGTAACGAGATAAAGATTCTCCAATGGGCAAAATCCCAAGAGGGTAAGCAAATGTATCAAATAATCTTGAAGAATCAAGCAGCAATTGAAGCCTGTCAAACACAGCAGAGTAAAACCCAGGGCTATTGTTTAATTCAAGTAGGTAAGTAAGTAAGTAAGTAGCTAACCTACCTTCAGGTAATCTTGTTCGATGTACCCAAGTTTACTAGCTTCAATCAGAGCATTGACGCGATCTTTGACATCTAACTTCGCAAAAATCTTGTTAATATGACCTTTAACGGTACTTTCAGTAATAAATAACCGCTCGGCAATCAGCTTATTAGAAGAACCATCTGCCATCAAAGAGATAATTTGCATTTCAGTGGCACTAAGATGATCTTGGTAACTCTTCCCCTTAATTTTCTGCTGGAATAAAAAATTATGTCGGCTAATATCAGGGTCAAAAAAAGACTTGTTATCGTAGAATGTGGTTTTAATTGCTTCTAAAATCAGGGGAACATTATTCTTTTTGAGAATGTAAGAATCAGCGCCGGCATTTAAAGCTGATTGAACAGTGCCTTGAGAAGAATGGGAAGAAAGAACAACAATTTTAGTCTTGCTATTGAGTTTGACCTCTTTGATCACTTCTAGCCCCGATATATCGGGTAAACCAATATCCACCAAAATCACATCGGGATTTAATTCCTTAACTAAATTAATCCCTTCAATACCAGTACGAGCAACGCCGACCATTTCCATATCTGGTTGTTGATTGATCGCAGTAGTGATCCCCAACCTAATGAGTTCTTCATCCTCAATGAGCGTTAATCGAATCATAGATCACTTCGATTATAAGATGACTCAATATTTATAACATAGTTGTTGGTGTTAAGCCTTTTACTTTTTGTATCTGTAATATAAAATATAAGCAAGAAGAACTCTTTCCAGATAAATGGAAGAAAGTTTACTACTAAAGCTTGATTGAATAATTTTTTTTAGAACTAAAATAAAAACATTCTCAAATCTTATAGACATAATTAGTATTTATTCATAAAAGTAGCCAAAATAACCATCTGTCGTTGGAAACATAGTTATGCAACAGGAAGTTTTAAGCAAACAGTTGGATTTATCAGCCTTACTCCATGATGTGTCAAATTCTTTTAAAGGGGCATCGTTGATTGTAAATCAGTTAATTGATGGCGCTTATGGATACTCTTTAGAAGAAATCAGACCATTTCTGATAGCCCTACGAGATACTAATGACCGGGGTATGAGCTTGGTTGAAGCTAACAGAGTCTCTCAAGAAGCTAAACCAGTAACAGTAGCTCAGTTTGATATGTTGAGTTTTTTACAAAATAATTATTCTCGATTCAAGCCAATAGCGCAGTATCATTCCTTGAATCTCCACTATGAAACTCAATCATCGTACAAGCATGGAACGCAAGTACGGGGTGACAGCATAAGTATTGACAGAATGCTGTGTAATCTTGTGACAAATGCTATTAAGTACACTCTTGCCGGAGATATCTTTTTAAGGCTGCTCAATCAAGAAGATGATTTAATTATTGAGATTGAAGATACCGGCTGTGGAATTGCCGCAGAACAAATTTCCAATATATTTATCCCATTATGGCGAGCGCCAAATAGCAATTTATTACATCAATCAGGGATGGGATTAGGGCTATACATCGCCTTATGTGTGGCTCATGCTCATGGTTTGAGGATAAGCGTAAACTCGGTAGCTAAACAAGGAACCAAATTCACTATTATATTTCCTTACAAAGACAACGGGGTTTATGGGATTGATGATAGGATGTTGCCTAATTCACAGAGGTTACAAGATGCGTTACCTATATGATGTGAAACTTTGGGACAGGATTGAAACAGGGGTGGAATTTCTAATTTTTGTGGCTTTGATGATAGCGGCAATTATCAAACTGGGGCACAACGATTTTTTACAAGCATTGTTTTACATAGTATTAGCTGTCATCATCTCACCCTGGTCACAATTCGAGCGGGTGACTAAGCGATATGTCTTAGTAAGTGCGTACATTCTTGGGTTGTTTGTCGGGTATTTTAGTTAGTCTAACTCTGGGCC
>NZ_JACJQM010000132.1:0-12619 GCF_014696655.1 Nostoc sp. FACHB-888
ATTGAATATTTTTAGTATTAATGAATAGCCGTTCAGTTGAAAATAAGATAATTTTCAGATTGAAAAATATTTGATTTGTTTTGTTTATCATTCACTCAATTTCTACAATTATTTATGTCATTTTAAAATCTTTCTTAGTTTTTATTAGTAAATAAGATGCGTTCGCCCTGAGACTGTGACTAATTCTTGAAGAAGAGATCGCACTTCATGGTTGAAAAGCTGCTGTAATTCATTAGAACTCAGTTGCTCTAAGGGTCGGTCTTGCAAGTATTCGTGAACTGGTTCAGCCAGCGACGTATCCACCATCGACAGCGATAGCACAGCATCAAGCACCGAGTTAGAATACTGCTGCTGGACTGAATAACGCCTTTTCACCCACCAGTTCCCGTCAGTGCATCCGACTTGCCCCAGTTTCACGCCCTTGTTGTTGTAAATGCCATCATCGAGAATTTCAAACCCATAATTTTGGCACTCATTGAAGATATGCGCCATGATTTGGTTTTCAGTAGTAGAAGAGGACAAGGAGCAGGGTGCGGGGTGCATGGGAGAGAATCTTTCTCCTCTGCCCCCTGCCCCCTGCCCCTCTGCTTCTTCTTGTACTGGCAGTGTGCCATCTTTGTAGTGGGTGCAGATGAAGCGATCGCAACGCATTAGAGTGTTGGCACGAAATATTTCTTTATCGTTGACCATGACTACCCAGCGTTGCGTTAAGTGGTTGTCGTCATGGCTGATGCTGGCTATCAGTTTGTCATCAGCGTAATATTCGTGATGGTCAAACGAGATTTCGACTATTGTGAGGGGTTCGGGGGCTATGGCTTGGGCTTGGTCAGCGATGAACCCGTCGAGTTCGGCTTGGGCGAGGGCTTGGTTGTCGGGGGCAGCAGGGGCGAGTTTCTGAATCTTGCTTGACTGATAATGAGCGATCGCACTAATCCAGGCATCCTTGCAGCGTTTGTCGCTTACTTCGACTGTGCAGGCGATTTCGCTGTAGATTTGCTTGAGTCGGGCAATGGATTTCAGTTGCAGCTGTTGATAAGTGTAAATGGCATGAGTCATAATAGTATTTCCTGTTAAAGGATCAAAAGACGAGCGCACAAGTTTCCAAGGCGAGGGCGGTCGTCTTTTGCTTTTTGATACCTTTATCATATACACATATACACACATCATTAAGTATGTATATGATCAAATCTGGTTGAATATATGTGTAGGTATTGATATGGTTAAAACGCTAGTGCCAAAAGATTATCGAGTTAAGCCAGGAAAATGGGGTGAAAGCAAGCAACGGGTTCAAATCATGTTGACTCCAACAGCGATTGAGCTTGTTGATGCTATAGCTGAACAGATGGAATTAACTAGAGCAGAAGTAATTGAGAGGTTAATTCGTTCCAAATGTCTCAACCTTGAAACCTTAAAAGAGATTGCTGGAGATGACGATTAAAGAGCTTGCCAATCTTTGCTTTTGGTCTATTTGACTACGAGTGATTCATGAACAACCCGCCCCATAAGCGCAATAAAGCCACCATCTCCGCATCACCCAATCCAGCATCGACCAACTCAGACATTGCTCCTTCAGAAAATCCAGCTTCAGCAATTATTGACGTTCCCGCCATAGAAGTCCCAGAACTAACTCAGGATGAGCAACGCGATCGCCTGCATCTCGAACGCAAAGTTGAGAGGGCGTTCTTTGAGGCGGGTAAAGCGTTGATGGAGTTACGTGATCGCAGACTGTATCGATCCACGCACAAAACTTTTGAAGATTATTGCCGCGATCGCTTTGGGCATAGTCGCCAAAAGTCAAATTATTTGATTGCAGCAGCTGATGTCTATGAGAATTTGACAACAATTTGTTGTCAAAACTCTGGGATTGATGATTTGACAACAAATAGTTCCCAAATCCTGCCGACTAGCGAAGGACAAGTTCGCCCCATGACTAAGTTAGAACCGCAGGAACAGTGGGAAGTGTGGCAAACTGCGGTTGAAGTTGCTGGCGGGAAAGTACCATCAGGTCGTGTTGTCAAAGACGTGATAGAACGGATAATGGAACGCACCCAAGTACCCAACACCTACCAGCTAGGCGAAGTATGCCAAATCCTTGCAAAAGACAACCCCGATCTCAGGGGTAAGGGTGGGTGCTGGGGGATAGTCAACCATGTGGGTGAATTTAGCTGCACCGTCAAAACCTGGGATGGCGAGTATACAGTTGGGTTACAGCACCTGAAGTCGTACAACTACTTGCCTGCCGAGTGTGAGCAGATGCGGGTGATTTGCGATCGCATCAATCGGGTGTACTCCATCTCGCTTGAAGAATCAGTGCAGAAATTTTTGGAGTCTCTGGGAAAGCTGAAGCGGTTTTATTTGACGGGGTTGGAGGAGAAAGTATTGAGTGTTTTAGAGTCTGAAATCATAGTTTAAATATTTTATTTCATCAAATTTATTCTTGATTACCAAACAGTAAGTAATTATTTTCGGAATGAGAATTGCTGTATAGTTTGAGAGATTCCAGATCAAACTCCCAAGAGTTGCTCTATGATTGCTCTACCTGGTATTGCTATCCAAAGCAAGATATACGAAAGTTCTAATTCTCTGGTTTATCGAGGCATTAAAGACGATGGAGTAGCGCTCGTAGTAAAAATACTCAAGCAAGATTATCCCTCTCCCCAAGAACTGACTCGCTACAGACAAGAATATGAAATTACCCGTTTCCTCAACTTTGAAGGAGTTGTCAAGGCATATAGCCAGCAGGAATATCAACGCACGCTGGTTATTTTTTTAGAAGACTTTGGTGGAGAGTCCCTAGAGCAATGGATGCACAAGCGTCCAGATTTCTGCCCGATGCCCTTATCCACGTTTCTACTTCTCGCGATCACCTTGGCAGATATTCTCGGCAAAATCCATGCCGCCAATGTCATTCATAAAGATATCAACCCTGGAAACATCGTCCTCAATATGAATACTGGCGTTGTTAAAATTATTGACTTTGGAATTGCTACCCGATTCAGCCGTACCAATGCAACGTTCAAGAGCCACTATAGTTTAGAAGGAACATTTGCCTACTTATCTCCAGAGCAAACAGGGCGGATGAACCGTTCGCTCGATTACCGCACCGATTTTTACTCCCTTGGTGTGACGTTCTACGAACTTCTAACCGGACATCTGCCGTTTCCCATAACAGACATCCTTGAGCTAGTCCATTGTCATATTGCTAAACAGCCACTTCCACCTCACGAACTGAATGCAGCGATCCCTAAAGCCGTTTCAGATATCGTTTTGAAATTGATGGCGAAAAACGCAGAGGATCGCTATCAAAGTGCTAGGGGTATCAAAGCAGATTTGGAAAGCTGTGCTAACCAACTGATAGAAACAGGGCAAATTAATTGCATTCAATTAGGTTTTCAAGACGTTTCGGATCAGTTTCAAATTCCCCAAAAACTGTATGGACGCGAAGCGGAGATTGGAGCATTATTGGCGGCATTTGACAGAGTGGCAGGAACGGGGAATATTGGCGAAGCCATTGGACTAGAGGAAAGCATAGGAAATTCTCAATTCAAAGTAGAAATGATGCTGGTATCTGGCTTTGCTGGAATTGGGAAATCAGTGTTAGTGCAGGAACTCTACAAACCCATCACGGCAAAGCGCGGCTATTTTATCTGGGGTAAGTTTGACCAATTTGAGCGCAATAGTCCCTACAGCGCGATCGCAAATGCCCTGCAAAAATTGGTGCAGCAATTGCTCGGTGAACCAGATGAGCAAGTGCAACAGTGGCGATCGCGCCTGCTCACGGCATTAGGCAGCAATGGACAACTCATCATTGATGTGATTCCCGAAGTACAACTCATCATTGGCAAGCAGTCACCCGTACCAGAAGTGGGAGCCATTGAAGCTCAAAATCGCTTTCATCGAATTTTTCAATCGTTTGTGCGGGTGTTTTGTTCACAAGAACATCCCCTTGCGATTTTCTTAGATGATTTGCAGTGGATCGACTCAGCAACGCTTACGTTAATCGAGTTAATGCTGCTCGATGAGCAAACTCAATTCCTGTTTTTAATTGGAGCTTATCGAGACTCAGAAGTGAATCCAACGCATCCATTGGCCTTAACGCTCTCGAGACTGCTCAAAGGTGGGGCAGTGATTCAAGAGATTATCCTGAAGCCCTTAACGCTTGAACCATTAAGTCAGTTGATTGCCGAAACGCTGCATCGGGATGCAGACACCGTTCGTTCTTTAGCCCAGTTGGTGTTGCGTAAAACTGAGGGTAATCCTTTCTTTGCCAGTGAATTTTTGAAAATGCTGCATAGCGAAAATCTGTTGACTTTTGATTCTGAACACTATTGCTGGAAGTGGAACATTGCTCAGATTGAAGCCCAAAATATCACTGATAATGTGGTGGAGTTGCTGCTCCTCAAGTTAAAGAAACTACCAGAGAACACACAGAAAATTCTCCAGTTAGCGGCTTGTATCGGTGCCGAATTTAATTTAGATACGTTAGCAATCGTTTGTAAGCAATCCTCTAAAGCGGTTTCTCTAGATTTGTTAGCAGCTATCCAAGCTGGATTAATTCAACCCCTGTCTGAATTAGATGAAAACTTGTTAGTTCAAGAATATAAGTTTTTGCACGATCGCGTACAGCAAGCAGCTTATGCCTTAATCGATGAGTCGCACAAACAAGTTGTTCATCTCGAAATTGGTCACAATTTACTTGAAAAAACCTTACCAGAGCGGCTTTCAGAGCGGCTGTTTGAAATTGTGGATCATCTCAATCATGGGTTTGAACGGGTCAGCGATCTAGCCCAACGAGATGAAATTGCCAAACTTAATCTATTGGCAGGTCAGAAAGCAAAAGCAGCGATTGCTTATGACGTGTCAAAAAAATATTTAACTACAGCAAGAGAATGGCTGGCAGCATCTAGCTGGCAAACAGATTATGACCTGACCTTAGAGTTATATTCAGAAATTACAGAAGTCACGTACTTATGTGGCGAGTTTGAACTGGTAGAATCTTGGGCGGCGATCGTTATACAATCAGCTAAAACAGTTCTCGACAGCGTAAAAGTTTACGAAATCAAAATTCAAACCGACATCGCACAGAGCCAGCTATTGAACGCAATCAACACTGGATTACAAGTGTTGCAGCAACTGGAAATCAGTTTTCCCGAACAGCCAAGCCAGTCTGATATTCAGCTTGAACTAAACGCAATCTCACGTCTTCTCAGTGAAAAATCGATGTCTAACGACAAGCTCTACCCTGCGGGAACCCCTTTGGGAAACGAGTTTGCAGTCGCCTGCGGAGAGAAACCCTCCCCGAAGTTGCCACAACGCGGGGAACCCGCGCAAGGCACATCTCTTCGCAGCGCTGACTCACCTCTGCGCGTCTACGAGGACTTGATTCATTTGCCCCAAATGAGCGAGCCAGATAAGTTAGCAGCGATGCGAACCCTATCTAGGATTACGATTGCTGCTTGGATTGCTGCTCCAGATTTAATGCCGCTACTGGTAACTAAACAAGTCAGCTTGTCAATCGAACATGGCAATGCGTTTGCGTCTCCCTTTGCCTATGCCAACTTTGGATTAGTTTTGTGTGGCAAGGTCGGAGACATCGAAACTGGCGGAAACGAACTCATGGAGGTTGCACACGAAATGGCAACATATAATGAAGCAATTCGTCAGATCAAACAGGAAACGGCGCTAACCTGGAATCAAATATTTCAACAGGTGATCGCAAATTTGATGGGCTGCTCGGTCAATCCAACTTGTCTAGTTGGCGAATTCTACAATGAGGAGAATGGATTGCCACAACATGAAGTAGCAAATGATGGAACTGCGATATTTGATGTCTATTTCAGTAAACTTTTCCTATGCTACCTCTTTTCTGAGTACGCTCAGGCAGTTGAATACTCAACCATAGCAGAACGTTATTTGATCCGAATAACAAGTGCAACTCTTGCTCCTTTTTACCACCTCTATGATGCTCTAGCAAGACTTGAAACATACCCTAAAAGCAGCGTTCAAACACAGGCGGAAATCTTGGAAAAAGTTGCTGTTAGGCAGGAGAAAATGAAGCAATGGGCACAGTATGCGCCCATGAATCATTTGCATAAATATCATCTAGTCGAGGCAGAGAAATCACGAATTTTGGGTCAGTTACTTGAGGCAGAAGAATTCTACGAAAAAGCCATTCAAGGAGCGAAAGAAAATGACTATCTTCGAGAAGAAGCTTTAGCCTATGAGTTAGCTGCTAAATTTTATCTGTCTCGTGACAGAGAAAAGTTTGCCCAACTCTACATGAAGGAGGCTCACTACTGCTATGAGCGGTGGGGAGCAACGGCAAAGGTTAAAAATTTAGAAACTCGCTATCCGCAGTTCTTTCCTCAGTCGCCTAACGTAGTTTCCACGCCAATCCATATCACTTCTGGAACCACTTCTAATACCTCACACATCGCTTTCGATTTAGCGGCGGTGATGAAAGCATCACAAGCGATTTCGAGTGAGATTGAACTAGATCGGTTGCTCAGTTGTCTGATGCAGATATTAATTGAGAATGCGGGCGCACAAACCGGATATCTGCTTTTGGAAAACTCAGGAGAATGGGCAATTCAAGCTGCTTGTAAACTGAATGATAGTGAACAGGTTTGTGCTACGCAAGTCTTGCAATCTATCCCAACTGCAAATCATCTACCTGAATCAATTATTAATTATGTTATTCGTACTCATGAATGTGTCATTTTAAATGATGCTACTCGTGAAGGTAATTTTATTAATGAGTTGTATATTCAACATAATCAAACTCAATCCATCTTCTGTTTGCCTCTGTTAAATCAAAGCAAGCTTGTCGGTGTGTTGTATCTGGAAAATCAATTAGCAATTGGAGCATTTACACCGGAGCGATCACAAGTTTTGAATCTGTTATCAACCCAGGCAGCCATTGCAATTGAAAATGCCAAACTCTACTCAAAGCTACGCGAAGGCGAAAGTAGAATGAAACAATTTCTAGAAGCTGTCCCGGTAGGAATTGGAGTATTGGATGCGGCTGGTCGTGTTTACTACGTCAACCAACGGGGAATCCAGCTAATGGGTAAAGGGATTGATCCTTCTGCGACACCGGATCAAATCCCAGAGGTTTATCAATTTTATTTGGCGGGAACAGATCAAAACTATCCAACTGAGAAACTACCAGTTATTCGGGCATTGAGCGGCGAATGCACCACTGTTGACGATTTGGAAATTCACCAAAACAGTGCAATAGTTCCAGTCGAGGTTTGGGGAACTCCTATCTTTGATGAACAGGGTAATGTAGCTTATGCGATCGCAACCTTTCAAGACACCACAGAGCGCAAACAAGCAGAACACCTCTTAGCCAACTACAACCGTACCTTAGAGCAACAGGTAGCTGAAAGGACGGCAGCTTTACAGAAAAGCGAAGCAGAACTACGCTATCGAGAACAGGAATTACGACTGATCACCGACGCTCTACCGGCTCTTGTTAGCTATGTGGATGCCAATCGACGCTATCAATTTATCAACCGCACCTATGAGGTCTGGTTTAGCTGTAGTCGAGATGAGATTCTGGGCAAGTCTGTTTGTGAACTCCTGAGTGAGGCGGTTTATCAAAGGGTTGAGCCGTATGTTGATCAAGTGTTTGAAGGGCAAACTGTAACCTTGGAAGCTGAAATTCCCTTTCCGCTTGGTAAGAGATCCATCAGCGCTACCTTGATTCCTGATTTTGACCGTAATGCTCAAGTGAGAGGATTCCACAGTTTAATCACAGACATTAGCGATCGCAAACGCGCCGAAGAAGCCTCTATCCTAGAAGAACGCAATCGCATGGCGCGAGAAATTCACGATACACTAGCGCAGTCATTCACGGGTGTTATCATTCACGCTAGAACTGCTCTGAGCAAGATAACAGTAGACCCTCAAAAAGCTCAGACTCACCTAGCTCAAGTCCAGAACTTAGCCCAAACTGGACTCTCAGAAGCACGCCGCTCTGTAGAGGCGCTGCGCCGTCCCTACTTGTTAGAAAATAGTGATTTACTCAGCGCTTTCAAACATCTGACAAGCCAGCTAGAATCATCCATTGGTATAAAAATTATGTGTGAAGCCATCGGTATCCCCTATTCGCTACCCTCTGAGGTAGAGAATAATCTACTTAGAATTGGACAGGAAGCATTGACGAATGCACTCAAGTATGCAGATGCAACTGAAATTCGTGTTGAACTAATCTACGAGTCCACGCAGGGCATATTACGAATCAAGGACAATGGACAGGGATTTGCAATTGATTCTTCTAGTCACAATGGCTTTGGTTTATTAGGGATGGCAGAACGTGCCGAACTCATTGGAGCACAGATCCAGATCCACAGTACCCCCGGACAAGGAACAGAAATTGCGGTGTCCGTGAATCAGCAGGAAAAACCATCATGAGTCAACCAAATGCCATTCGTGTTCTGGTTGTGGACGATCACCCCGTTGTACGTCAGGGTTTGGTTGCGATGCTGGAAGAAGCGCCAGATATTCTTGTTGTTGGACAAGCTGGGAATGGTCAGGAGGCACTCGCTGTGTTTCGTCAAAAACAGCCAGATGCAACTTTAATGGACTTGCGAATGCCCCAGATGGATAGAGTGGCTGCGATTACTGCCATCTGCACCGAGTTTCCTGCTGCTCGGATCATCGTATTAACAACTTACGAAGGCGATGAAGACATTTATCAGGGATTGCGGGCAGGGGCTAAAGGGTATTTGCTCAAGGATGCCGAGCCAGGAGAATTGCTTTCCGCGATTCGCGGCGTTCACAAAGGACAGAAGCACATTCCACCCCGCGTCGGTGCCAAACTTTTAGAGCGCATGGCGAGTCCAGAATTGAGCGATCGCGAGTTAGAGGTGCTTCAACTCATTACAACGGGCAAGAGTACCCAAGCCATTAGCAAAGCTCTATATATTACTGAACGCACTGTCAACTTTCATGTCAATCATATTTTAAGTAAGCTGGGCGTGGAGGATCGCACTCAGGCTGTAATCGTTGCGTTAAGGCGAGGTATTGTTAGCTTGTAGCGTCATACCTGTCAAATTTGTCAGTTTATTAGCTG
Source organism: Nostoc sp. FACHB-888 (assembly GCF_014696655.1). Classification (NCBI taxonomy): domain Bacteria; kingdom Bacillati; phylum Cyanobacteriota; class Cyanophyceae; order Nostocales; family Nostocaceae; genus Nostoc; species Nostoc sp. FACHB-888. The sequence goes on from NZ_JACJQM010000132.1 coordinate 9,080, forward strand.
TCTAAATTGTCAGCTTATTAACTGAAGTTTTTCTCAGCGACAAAATCGAGTGAACCCTCTAAATTGAGATTATGCAACAGATAACAGAGCGGCATTTTGTCTCCCAAATTGTGAAAAAGGTTTTATAGGAATCATCTGTCTTTACCTGCTGCACTCCTTTCCTTAGAGGTGCTAAATGAGTCTTGGTGATTATAATCGGTTACTTGTACCGATTTCAGAACAAGATCATATTCAGGGATTGGTGAATACTTCAGTGACACTCGTGCAATATGGTGACTACCAGTGTCCCCTTTGTGGCGAAGCTCACCGATTAATCAAGGCAATCCAGCAACAGGTTAACAACTTGTGTTTTGTATTTCGCCACTTCCCCCAGCAGCAAATACATCCTTATGCTCAACGTGCGGCTGAAGCGGCCGAAGCGGCTGCTGCACAAGGTCAGTTTTGGCAGATGCATGACATTCTGCTTACCCATCAACAAGAGTTAGGAAACGATTATCTTGTAGAGTATGCCAATAATCTAGGACTCGATATTCCCCAATTTCTGCAAGATATATCCGGTAAAGTACATATTACTCACATCAATCAAGATATTGAAAGTGGATTACACAGTGGAGTAACAGCTGCCCCAGCACTGTTTATTAATGGAATTCGATATAGCGATCGCTGGAACATTGAGCAGTTGATGGCAGCCATTGTCACTTCAAGTCATTAATGTTTCTGGTCTTTAAACCCCAACTAAAAAACAGAGGGTAAGCAGCTGTGCAAAGAAGAACCAGTTTTGAAAGTAAAGGTCTAAAGTGTTCCGTCACCTTTTATACCCCGGATCAAATCGCATCCGGCGTTAGCTGCGCTCGCCGAAGGCATCACTTTCCGGCGATTGTCATGGCTCATGGAATTGGCTTGATCAAAGAGATGGGACTGCCGCAGTTTGCTGAGTTCTTTGTTCAGTCCAGGTTCGTCGTTTCGCTATTCGATTATCGCTACCTTGGTGCTAGTGAGGGAGAACCTCGTGGGCAAATGCTTCCTACCGAGCAGCAAGAGGACTACCGCAATGCCATCAACTGGACTCAACTGCAAAGCGAAGTTGACCCTGAACGCATAGGTCTGTGGGGCTTCTCCTATAGCGGCGGTCACGTACTGCATCTGGCCGCATTTGATCCGCGCGTAAAAGTGATCGTGGCACAGATGCCTACGGTGAATGCGTTTCTCAATTCCCGCCGTCTAGTCTCCCCACTTGAACTCGATGAACTCACGAAGCTGCTTTCACAAGACCGGATAAAACGCTATCAAACTGGAGAGGTGAGCTATTTCCCGTTGGTTGCCCCGCCTGGCCAACCCTCATTCTTAGTAACACCCGACGCATTCGCTTGGGTTGAATCGACCAAGAGCGCCAGCGAAGGAAGATGGAAAAATCGGCTTACTTTTGAATCCATTGAACACTGTCTCTATTACGAACCCGTTCCTCATCTTGAGGCGATTTTTCCCACCCCGCTATGTTTGATTGTGGGCGAGAAAGACTTTCTTGCAACTGCCGAATTGACCACCTCTGTCTATGCACGAGCAATGGAGCCGAAGTCCTTTACGATCTTGAAGGGCGGACACTTTGACGGCTTCGAGGGAGAGGGCTTCGAGATTGCAAGTACAACTGCCTTGAAATGGTTCGAGAAATATTTGAAGCAGGGATGACAGAACTCAACATACAAAGCAGGCGAGCGCACCGCACCTTTGCAGCAATTGACCCTCTAATTAATACAGCTATTAAACATCAACTTTATACCTATCCAAAAGGAGAAAGCAGCAATCTTATGTCACAATCACTCTGGTTGTTTGGTTCTCGTCTCACTATCGTTGCCGATCACACAACTACCGCAGGTCAGTACGATTTGATTGAAGAATACTCCCTTCCTGGCTCACAAACACCCCTTCATCGCCACACGCGCTATTCCCAACTACTATACGTGCTGGAAGGAGAGTTCACGGTCTTTGCTGGTGAGAACAAGGTGGTGCTGAATGCTGGTGACAATATCCTGATTCCTATTGGCACACCACACATGGTCGCCGTGTTCAGCGATCAGCCAGCACGCGGGTTAGTCATCAATGCACCAAGCGGCCCTGCTCGGCTGATTATAGAAATGGGGATGCGGGATGAGACAGAAACACTGGATATGGCGTTGCTTGCGCGCATTTCCGCCGAGATGGGCGATGAAACCCTTGGCCCGCCTGGAACCTTACCCTCCGCTGCTACGAGAATATAGCAAATCCATTCCAGGCAACAGAGGAAGAGAATTTTATGACTCACTATGACTACATTGTGATTGGCGCAGGTTCAGCAGGATGCGTTGTCGCTAACCGTCTGACAGAAGACAGTGACACAACGGTGTTACTCCTCGAAGCGGGTACCCCTGACACGAAACCAGAGATTCACATCCCGGCGGAATGTCTCAGTTTACTAGGTTCTGAGGTGGACTGGGCATATTTCTCCCAACCAGAACCCTACCTGAATAACCGCAAAATCTTTTGTCCCCGTGGCAAAGTTCTGGGGGGCAGCAGTTCGATTAATTTTATGATTTATTTGCGAGGTAATCCTCATGATTATGACTACTGGCAGTCATTGGGCAATCCCGGCTGGAGTTACCAAGATATTTTGCCCTACTTCAAGAAATCGGAACACTCCTCACGAGGCGCGTCCGAATACCACGGGGTTGATGGAGAGTTAAGCGTCACCGATCTGATTGCGCCTGCTGTGGTATCCCAACGTTTTGTAGAAGCAGCAGTAGCACTAGGATATGACCAAAATCCTGATGCCAACGCGATGCAGCAGTTAGGGGCAGGACTCTATCAGTTGACCATTAAGGATGGTAAGCGCCACAGTACTGCTGCTGCCTTCCTTCTGCCCATTCTCCAGCGTCCCAATTTGACTGTAACAACAGGAGCGTTGGTAACTCGCTTGTTGTTTGAAGACATTCACACTGTTGGGGTAGAATATCTGCATGAAGGCACGCTGCATGAGGTTAAGGTCAACTCCGAAGTGATTTTAAGTGCTGGCGCGTTCGATTCACCCAAGCTGCTGATGCTTTCCGGTATTGGTGATGCAGAACACTTGCAAGCCTTGGGAATTCCGGTAGTGGCTGATTTGCCGGGTGTTGGTCAAAACCTCCAAGACCACCCTGTTGTGTCCGTGGCACACGAGGCAACTCAGGATTTACACACGGCAAGCACCAGTAGTATCGCTGAAGCTGGCTTATTTTTGCATACCGAGGGTAATCTGGATGTTGCGCCAGATTTACAGTTTCTCTTCGGCCCCGTTGTGTTGGTACCGCCTGGTTATGCCCACTCTGGTTTAGGATTCACAAGTTTCGTCTGTTTGACTCATCCCCAAAACATTGGCAGTGTCAGTTTGCGTTCCTCCGACCCCAAAGACGCACCGATGATTCAAATAAACTTTCTCCAAAGTGAAGCTGATGTGCAAAAGCTAGTAGCAGGGATTAAATTACTCCGTAATTTGTTCGGTGCAAGTGCCTTTGATGAGTTTCGCGGTGA
>NZ_JACJQM010000133.1:0-12267 GCF_014696655.1 Nostoc sp. FACHB-888
TTGTAACTTACTAGCAGCAATTTATAACTATGAGTTAAATTTAGCAATTCCAAAATGCAAACCCTTGACTATAACATAAAAGTAATTTTGCAAGAGGTCTAATACTCCCCTCTCCCCAAATCAACAACAAAAATTGCTCTCATGGAGAGAACCTTGGCAACAACAAAAAATCCAAGAAATCTGGAATACCGGAGAGCGTCAAGTATCTGCTCAAGACCGTACCCTATACAGTCTTCTAACTCCCCAACGCTTACTAGAACTGATATTTGGTTACATCATCTTTGACAACGGCACAAAAAAGATTGCCCGTTACCAACAATACTTCGCCGTCAAAGCCACCGTTGAACAAGTAAAAAAAGTCCGGGGTGATTTATCTCGCCAAGGTGGAGTTATTTGGCACACCACTGGAAGCGGTAAATCGTTAACAATGGTGATGTTAGCCAAAGCCTTGGCATTAGAAAAAGCCATCCTCAACCCAAAAATTATTCTCGTCAACGACCGCATTGATTTAGACAAGCAACTGAAAAACACCTTCAAAAATTGTGGTGTCGATGTCATCCGGGCAAGTAATGGTAAACATCTCCTAGAATTAGTCAATGATTCTAAAGCCGAAATCATCACCACTGTTATAGATAAATTTGAGACGGTCGCCAGGGAAAAAGCCAAAAACGAAAGCCGCGACATTTTCGTACTGGTTGATGAGTCCCACAGGTCACAGTATGGAAAAACTCATGCCTTGATGAAAAACGTATTTTCTCATGCTTGCTATATTGGTTTTACCGGGACACCACTGTTAAAAAAAGAAAAAAACACAGCCCAAAAATTCGGCGGGTTTATTCACACTTACACCATGCCCAAAGCGGTAGCAGATAAAGCCGTAGTCCCCCTATTATATGAAGGGCGGGAGAGTGAATTTCAAAATACCCAAGCCGTTGATAAATGGTTTGAACGCATTACTAAAAAACTCAACGAGCAGCAAAAAGCTGACCTAAAACGTAAATTCAAAAGTGCTGAACCCCTCTATGAAGCCGAATCCCGCATGGCGGAAATTGCTTATGATATCAGTGAGCATTTCAATGAGCATTTTAAGGGAACAGGCTTAAAAGGACAGTTTGCTACATCAAGTAAACGCGCTGCCATTCAATACAAAAAGCTCCTTGATGGACTGGGTGAAGTCAGAGCCGAAGTGATTATCTCTCCACCAGATACCCGTGAAGACAATGAAAGTGTAGACGAAGCCAATATCTCCGAAGTCCAACGTTTCTGGAAAGACATGATGGCGCGGTACGGGACACCAGACACATACCAAGAAACATTAATCAAAAAGTTTATAGATGGGGATGGAGAAGATGACCCCGAAATTTTGATAGTTGTAGATAAACTATTAACTGGTTTTGATGCCCCCCGCAATGCTGTTCTCTATGTAGATAAACGATTAAAAGAACATAATATCCTCCAAGCCATTGCCCGTGTTAATCGCGTTTTTGAAGGTAAAAATCATGGACTGGTGATTGACTACCGGGGGATTTTTGGTGACATGAATGATGCCCTAGACCTCTACGCTAAATTAGAACAGGAAGGGTTTGACAGAGAAGATATTGTTGGTGCATTAGTGAATGTGCAGGTAGAAATTGACAAACTTCCTACCCATCACGCGGCTGTTTGGGATGTCTTCAAACAAGTCCTAAACCAGCGCGACACTGAGGCTATGCAGCAATGGCTTTATCCGCAAGATAGGCGGGATGCTTTCTATGAGGCGCTTAGAGATTTTACGAGAACCCTACAACTAGCGCTGAGTAATCCCCGTTTTCAAGAAACCACCCCAGAAGAGACTAAACAACGCTACACCCAAGACCTCAAATACTTCCTGAATCTACGGGCTGCTGTTAAACAACGCTATGCCGAAACTATAGATTATTCCACTTATGAAGCCCAAATTAGAAACATGGTATTAAAGCAAATTGGGGCGGAAGAAGTCAAAACAATTATTCAACCAGTAGATATTTTTGAATTAGACCGCTCTGAGGCAGAAATAAACAGCATTGAAGGAGAAGCAGCCAAAGCTGATGCCATCGCTGCACGGGTAAAAAAAGTCATTTCCGAGAAGATGGAAGAAGACCCAGTGTTATATCTGCGGTTGAGTGAACTAATTCAAGAAGCCATTAATGCCCACCGTGCCAAACGTCTTAGTGACTTGGAATACCTGAAGCTGATACAGGAACATCTAGAAACCACCCGGAATCGTGGTGTTAGCTCAGTTCCCCCAGCACTGCGACACAGAGAACAAGCTCGTGCGTACTACAATGTGTTAAAAGAAAAGCTAACTGGGAAAGTAGATAATTTAGAATTATTCACTAACCTAGCTATTGGCATAGACGACATTATCACTAATAATAAAGTCCGGGACTGGCACACCAACCAGGATATCCAAAACCGGATGCTGAATGAAATCGATGACCTAGTACATGAACTCAAGCCCAAATATGAGTTATTCATCCCTTGGGGAGAACTAGACGAAATCATTGGCAAAATCATTAACATTGCCAAACACTATGAAGTCAACTAAATCCCATAGCGTAGAGTACGGCAGTAGCACTATTTTGTTTGCGCTTGAATACAGCGATCGCAAAACTCTGGGCATTGAAGTCCACCCAGACAGTAGCGTTGTAGTTAAAGCCCCCCATAATTCACCCCTAGAAGCTATCCAGACTAGAGTTAGCAACCGTGCAAGATGGATAACCAAGCAGCAACGGCAATTTGCCCAATACGCCCCCACATTACCCGCCCAGGAATATGTTTCTGGAGAGGGGTATCGCTATCTGGGCAGACAATACCGCTTAAAAGTAATTGAAAGTAATCAAGAAACTGTGCGACTTTGGCACGGTAAATTAGAAGTTAGCACTCATAACCCCGAAAACAGCAAGCAGGTAGAGAATTTAGTAAATCGCTGGTACAGAGAACGCGCACAACAGATATATCTGGAACGTTACCAGCATTGCATCCGGCTAGTAGCCCAATATGGAATTCAACATGAGCGAGGGTTTGAGCTACGTACCATGCACAAACGCTGGGGAAGCTGTACCAGAGAAGGTAAAATCATGCTTAATCCCATGCTGGTCAGCGCTCCAAAAGATTGCATTGACTATGTGATTATACATGAACTGTGCCATATCCGTATTCATAATCATTCCCCAAGCTTTTACAAACTCTTAGAAACCATCATTCCCGACTGGCAAGATCGCAAAGATTACCTCAATACTCGCATTGAACTACGTTCCGTCTGAGAAATATGCAACTGAGCGATCGCTAATTCAGTGCTGCTCCTTCTCGCTCGATGTCGCTTAACTCCAATTTAACCTTACTTGAAGTTATGCTTTATTAGCCCATATACAGCATTACTTTTATAAGTGCAGATTATATCTCATAAACTGCTACATCAATTTGTTTGTAAAACTGCATGGTTTATACAATTAAATTAAACATTGAATCAGATCGATATAGAAGAAAGAAAGTCCTTCAGAGAGCTTAACAAAAAAATTATTTAGATAAAAGACAAAAAAAGCGATTAGAATAATTAGAAAATAAATAGGATAATCCCCTTATGTTGTTCACCTCTATAGCCCAGTTGCACCTCGTTATAATAATTATCCTGAATAGCTTTCCCAATTCTTTTTCATCCTTTCTTCTGTTACAAACCACCATGACCAACCAGGCAGTGGATAACTTTTTCTAGCTTTTCTATATTTATCTAACAATTCATCTAAAAGTTTTTCTATGTCTTCGTTAGGTTTTTCAATTTCAAAAGTAACGTTGACAAATCTCTCCAACTTAGTACTAATTGATTCAAATTCTGTTGCTGCGTCTAAATGAAATCTCTTTCTTTCGTCTGGATTTAAAAAAGTAATTAATGCTGTAAGAATCGCAACTGTAATAGATAGTAAGCTTATAATTATTTCTTTATTAGTAAACTTTTGAAATACTGAACCACTAGCAGTAACAGCAGCAATAACGGCATTGAATGTACCTAAAAAAAAGTGAATTTGACCATAGATAGACGATGTTATATAATGACCTAAAGTTAATTTTTTTGCTGATTTTACGTGCCTTTTAGCTTCTTCTATAAATAGTTGATTTTTTTGATAATTTGTGTTTTCAGACATAAAATTATTGATTAGTTCTCAAATAGCTAAGGTTGGGGTCAAATGAGCATCCGTTCATAAACTTATGCTAAAGGTGTAACCCTTACTGGATAAGCATTCTGAAAATAGATATTTTTCGCAATAGCTTAGTAAACTAAGTGATACTCAATAGCTAAAAAAGGTTAACTTCTTCTTAAGTAATGCAGCCAATCAAGCTTTTTTGCTTGTCAAACTTAAACTGAACTTTTTCTATATTTATATCAAATTTAATATTGGCTACAATAAAACTTTTACAAAAGTATAGGCAATTCTAGCAATCCGGAATGATTCATGAGAAAATATTGAGAGAAATAAAGGTAGCGTTTGCAAATAAGATGAGGATGTAGTCATGTGGATGCAATTATTAGAAGATTTTATCAAAAATAGTAAAGAACCGCGTGAAATCAAGCGGGATACAGCAGAAAAGATGCTGCTATGTGGGTAAGGATTCAGGCCTAAAGTTAAGGTATTAAAGATGGTGCTTGGTAATTTCCAAGTTGCCCTATAAAATTTTCAATTCCTTTCGCTGTTCTTCCTTCAAAACGCAACTCATCAAAACCATTTAGTATAAATAAATATCGAGTATTGCGATCGCTCAACCAATCATCACGATTAGTAAAGCTTTCTCTAAGGGGTGAAATGAGCATCCATTCCGAAACTTACGCTAAGGGCTTAATGACCTGTTTTCAACATCCTTTCTACCTGCGAGAAACCTGTACCAATTGAAGCCTCTGAAATTTAGATGTAGCGACCTGCAATACTAATCGCTCAAACCTGCAATCAATGTATTTTCAAACCAGGATTAAATGCAACTGAACCTGCAATCATCGGTTTGAGCCAGGATTAATTGCAACCATAAAAGTAAAATAATCGAACGTTTTCTTAACTGCCGCATTGGTAAGGCTTTCGGGACTTTCGCTGCCACGGTCAAAATTTTACAAATCACCCCAATCAAAATTCAGGAAGCGTCGAGCATTTAACTTTGTATATTTTTCAGTGTGTTTGATATCGCGGTGTCCCAGAAAGTCTTGGATTTCCCTAGTGTTATAACCCTGATTCACCAGATAGTACCCGCAGGCATGGCGCATCATGTGACAGTGAACTTTGATATCAAGCCCGGCCTGTGCCGCCAGCCGCCCAATCAACTTTCGCACCGCATCAGTGGACATTACTTCACCGCGTTCGGAAACGAAAATATATTTGCTATCAGGCAACATCTCTCTGAGTTCTTTGAGCAAAACTAATTCATCGTCTCTCAAGGGATGCACCCCTGAGTCACTGCCTTTTTCCCTGGTGATGAAAATCTGACGTTCGGCCCACATCAGTGCATCCCATCTTAAACCGCACTTAGCTCCTACAGCTTCCCCTACCCTCAGACCGTGGCGAAACATGAGCAGCATCAGTGTATAATCACGGTGAGCATAACGAGCTTTGCGTTCGAGCGCAGCATCGAGTAGTGATCGCACTTCACTTGGTGTAAGGTATTCTCTAGACCTGTAATGCTTGTTGGGTAGACGAGTTGGGGGTGGGGGCCTCATTTCCTGTTGCTGGTAGTGTCCGGTGTACGCGTCCTATTATGGACAGTCTACTACGCCACAAGCCCCATTCTCTCGTTGAGAGTCGCGCCACTCAAGAGTTATTGCAAACTATTATCAATTGATAAATACGTCCATCTTGGCTCAATGCCAAATAGTTAGTCTGCCATCGCGGTCATTGTCTAATCCATGACTGAAGATTAGCTGTATTTGGCGTCACCGTGCCAAAAGAGATAATTTATACGCTAAGGCTGAAACCAAGATTGGGCAAGCTTTTCAAGACGTGCTTTTTCCCATCATTTTTGTGAAATAACTATGGTTATGCTGCTAATTTTGATCAAGTTTGAACGAAAAATCGTCGTTTCAGACACTTGAAATTTTCTTAGCGTACAAAAAACCTTTTTTGGCACGGTGATGCCAGAAACTTACGCTAAGGACTTGATGACCTGTTTTTAACATTCTGGACACCTGTACCAGTTGAAGCCTTTGAAATTTAGGAGTTTCAAATCCTTGTTGTGCCGTACAAACAAGCTGTACCCAATAATCTATAGGTTAATTGGTACATCAAGAATTGCGAAAAATATCGAATTGCAGAATGCTTATCCAGTAATGGTTACAGCCTTAGCGTAACTTTCTGTACGATTGCTCATTTACCCCCTACTACCAACAAGTGAATTATTTTGCTTCCTGCCAACCTTCTATAGAAGCCATCATGATATTAACTAAAGGATGGTCAATTGCTTCTTTTAATGTTTCCTTCCCCCCAGACTTTAACGCCCCAATTACTCGCGCTTTCAAAGTTGGGTTTTTTTCAATTTCATCAATAGCCTTAGCTACAACTGTCATTTTTTCAAAGGTGGTTGTAGTAGGATTTGTTTGCTCTAGCTGCTGTAGGAGTTGCTGGATTTCTGCTGCGGCTTCCGCAAGATTTTGTCTCTGCTGTGGTGTGTAGTTATTGATGTTACCGCCTATTTGATGAGCATTAACTGAACCAGCATTAACTAAACCACCTGCAATTTGAGCATTACGTAAGTCGTTATTAAATTGTTGTTTAGAACCTTCTGACATTATCATATCTCCTTGAGTATAAAAATTAGGACGCTTTAGAGCCGTTTTTATCATATTTGTTAATTCACGAATCTGAGATTTTTGATTGGCTATTAATATTCTGAAATCATTCTCAGCTAATGCTTTAAGTTGATTGTAATTGATGAAATATTCTTTACTCAATTCAGATTTGTTAGCTGTTGCTGCGGTTTTAGCACGGAGCAGTATTTTATCCTCTCCCCGTCTTTCTATTGCTACAATTTCAAGTTCAGCGTTTGGATTGTTTTCAGCTAATTCTTTGAAAGCGACTGCAATAGCACGGGGGTCAACGCCTTGGTTATGATAAAGGTCGAGGGTATCAAAAATCGGTTTGATAAAATCTCCAAATTCCCCATCTGCAAATACCTCTTTATTATTGTCTGGTTTGCGTAGGGGGTCAGGGTTCTCTTTTGTAGGGAGTCGCATATAAACGTATTCACACCGTACCCCATTAAAGTTAGTATCACTAGTGATTCCCCAATCTTCAATATATGCTCCGGTGAGAGTTGCACCTGTAAAATCAGTCCCGTCTAATTGTGTTTGTACTAGTTTTGCTCTGGATAAATCAGCATCTTGCAAGTTAGCTTCACTTAAATTTGCACCGATGAAACTAGCATCTACTAGGTGAGTATTTTTAAAATTAACCCCTCGCAGGTCTATTCTGTCAAAATTTTTATCCTGTCCCTGTCCTGTAACCAGTACTTGACGCACCTCTGCAATTTGTAGATAGCTTGAACCAGGGCGAACACGGTCAAGCTTCTTGGCTTTGTGGAAGTAAGTACGAGTGAAAGTAGCTCTTCTGAAGTCAGTGCTTTTAAAACTTGCCTGAGTGAAATTAGCATCGGTTAAGTTAGCACCGCGAAAGCTCGTACCACCTGTGGCAGCAAAGGCAACTGCAAAAGAGCGAATCAAAGCATATTTTTCCTCTCCAGCCCAACCGCGCCATCCGATATATGCACTAGCTAAAATGTAGGCTCCAACGATGGCTCCAGCGAATGTGAAGCCTCTGACGACTCCCAATTCTTTGGATTCGGTGACGGCTCCTGCGAAGGTGAAGGCGACGGTGACGGCGACGGCGACGGCAACCGTGAAGATTCCGCCCCCCGCTCCGGCAACGGCAATGACTCCAACAAAGGCGAAGGCAAAGGCGAAGGCAAAGGCGAAGGCAAAGGCGAAGCCGAAGGCGAGGGCAATAGTGGCGGTTCCGGTGAAGGCGAGGGCGATGGTAACGGTGAAGGCGAGGACGAGGGAGATGGCGAAGGCGACGGCTACTAAACCTTTACGAAAAATAATGATAAAAAATACAGCAGACCCGATTAGGAAGATTATTCCAAGGGTGAAATCTTTTCCGTGAAGACCAATTAAAAGGTATATTACCAAACTACCTACTGCTATTGATAAAAATCCTAATAATCCTGCGAATAGCCACGAAACACAGACTAAAAAAATCGCCCACCGCTTTTGCAGTCCAGCTTTCGCATGGCTAAAATTCGCCCCTCTCAAATTAGCATTGGTAAAATCTGCACCTCTAATATCTGCACCGCTAAAATTTGCCCCTTCAAGGTTTTGACCTTTGAAGAAGCGCCCACGAAGATTTTGACCTGAGTAGTCTAGTGGCATAGCTGGGCAAGGGAGAAGACCGTAAACACATTTTTGCTACAAATTCTATCCTGCATTTTCCGGCTTTACGACGAAATTTTCCGCTACTAAGGCTGTGGATCGCAGGGTCTACAGTCTGGCAATGAAAATCAATCGGCACGAACGCGCCAAGGTTCTAACGCAGTCAGAAATAGGCATCACCGTGCCAAAAAAGGTTTTTTGTACGCTAAGAAAATTTCAAGTGTCTGAAACGACGATTTTTCGTTCAAACTTGATCAAAATTAGCAGCATAACCATAGTTATTTCACAAAAATGATGGGAAAAAGCACGTCTTGAAAAGCTTGCCCAATCTTGGTTTCAGCCTTAGCGTACAAATTATCTCTTTTGGCACGGTGACGCCAATATTCACGATATCGGGAAAGTTTACTCACTCCTTTAATTGCAACTCTGGGCCATTTTCACCCATCACTACGCCATCAGTTTTCTCGACCCAGCGCTTAATGCGATCACGCAGTGCCGGGGCATTTCTCCAGCTAGTTTGTTTAATTTGTAATACTCTCAGCAGTTCTTCATCCGCACTTATTTCCGGTTCAGGAACACTTGCAGCGATCGTAATAAACTCTTGCAATGGCTGAATAATTCCCGCATTCGCAGCACCATCAAAACTCATGCTCTGGGTGCAAGCCGGAGTTACGGAATTACTTGGTAATGCAACCTGCGCTCCTTTATCAACTAGCTCTTGAATATTAATCATTACCTGCCGGACATTTTCTTGATTAGCTTCTGGCATCGTTACAAAGCAGCTGGGCAGTATTGCCTTAATCCCGCTAGCCACCTGCTGATTACAGTTCTGCGCCACCTGCTGCATATACTCTAGAAACTCAGGAAATATTGCGACAGTTGTGCGATCGCAATCTTTGTAAAACTCAGAGTAAGCATTTGATTGGGCAGCCGCTTCCCATTTACCACCTTGGGGTTTGTACTTCTTATCTGCCCACCAATTCAAGAACACTGGGTAAGGGCGCTTAGGGGCAATTTCCCAAACTTGCTGCACTTGGTCTTTTACCTCTGGTGGTGAATCAGATTTCTTTTTAAAGCCCACTCCTGGCATGGAGTCCCATTTAGGCTCAGTAACTAAATTTTCAAAGTCCGGGGGTGCGGCGGAACATTTGCCTTCAAAACTGCCTGTGTGGTCAATGAGTGGCTTTTCTTCAAGATTTTTAACATAGTGCATATCTATGGGTGGTTCATCACTCCACGGGTCAAAATCAAGCCACTGGTCAAATTCTATATTTTCCTGATTTGTATCCTCAACCCTCTCTTTCTCAAATTTTTCCTTTTGAGTAGAAATAGAGTTTTCTATATATGTAGTAGGTAATTGCGATCGGAACTCCGCCTTGTTCTGATTAGAATCTCCCGTTGTTCCATTTAGAATTTCGGCACTGGATAAGGGTTTCCAGGTTTCATCAAATGGATTGTATCCCGTTAACTCGATTAGGCGTTCTAGGTTGAGCGTTATCCATGATTGGGTTTGATCCGGATGCCAAGCACCTGGAAGTTTGTTTATCAGATAGCTTCTTAGACTGGCGTAGTTACCCTTCTCAATTATTTTTAATGTCTCCAAATCCCGAATCATTTTCCCAAACTGCGACACACTAAGCGATGTGAACTGTGTTTTTGTCCAATTTTCATACGAGTTATAAATCCACTTACGGCCATCTTTGGTGGTCTGACCGCAGTTGGTCTGCATCCAAAAGGCTAATTGATTTATGAAAACTGTCGCTTCTCCGGGATGACGAATTTTCAGCTCCCTCATTGCTTGTGCTAATGGAGGTGTAAAAATTAACTTCCAATTTTTTGCTTGCTGGTTGGCTGTTTGTGACGTATCACTCGAATTCGACAATGATACGTTTTGAGGTGCTACACTAGCAGATGAATATTTATTCAATGTGTATCTCTTCCTTAGATATACTCCCGGTGGCTGGTGACACAGCACGACCGGGTTTAATTTTGGTTTCTTGACTTGCAGAACTAAACTTATCAGAATACCGGGGTTTTTTAACCAAAAATAATCTTGCAGATATATTTTAAACTCTAGAATAAAGGCACAGCAAGGGTCGCAGGTGTCGCAATTTAGAAAAACTTTATGCTTTTGGTGGGTGGCGACAAATATTTTGGTTATTTAAGCGCGATCGCAAGCCTAAAAGCCTTATCCTTGCGTGGTTAGCGGCAGCGATCGGACATTCGCCTTTCATTGCATATATGTTTCAAACATTTCAAATTAATCAAAAGTTACCCCCAAGTCGATTCCCAGCGTCGTCTCAATTTTCCTGATTGTAGCTTCGCTGACGCATGAATAAATTTCTTCATTCTCCAGGTGATACCAATAAGGGCGGGATACCCCAGAATCTCTACAAATCTGGACAAGTGAGCGTCTGTCGCTCTCCCTGGCATTCTTAATCCGTTCCCCCAAACCGGGGAATTCCCGAACTACCTCAACCGTTCTTTTTACTTGCACTTTGACCATATTAGTAAAAATTGCAAATCTCATTGTATTGTATTTTGTTCCTAATCACTTGTATTCTGTCTAGGAACAGAATACACTAAAATGCAGATGAAGTTCTAGAGCAGATGCAATCAACAGAGAATTATTACCGCCAAACTTATCAATCTGTAGCTGGTAAGGTCAGCGATCGCAGATGGAAAAGTTTAAGGAGTGAGTTAGAGCGATCGGGAATGATTATTACTGTTTCATCTTTGCAAATGTATGCAAGGTTCAAAACCCAGTTCCCGCGCACAGCAATCACCAAAAAAGCACTCAACGTCTATAACAAATTTCAGCAGGACTATTCTAATTATCCTGAGATTTCTGGAGAAAAACTATTAGAAGTTCTGCGGACAATCAAGCCAAATGTCAGTGACAGGATGTTGATTAATTCCTGGTACAAAGCCAATTTAGCGTTCAGTAAACAGGCAAATTACAGTTACTCAGATGCTTGCAAGGTTGTGTTTTTCACTGCTATCACTCGTAATAAATAGGAGTTACACATGAAAGAACTCAAGAATAAGATAGACTCAATTCGCCGTGCTTTAAAGGCTAAAAGCATTGTTGTACCCAGTGCAGAAGTTGAAAGCAAGATACTAGAGCTTTGTCCGAAATTCCCTGATGATTGGTGTTCTGATATTCGCACTGAGATAATCAAAGCACTGATAAATGATAATCAGAGCAGTGATATAGCACCAGTTCAAGTTACAGAAAGCATTTTGGTAGATACTACTGAATCAGAAGCTCCTAAAGAGATTAATTATAACGATGAGATTTTTCAAGAAATCGCACCTTTGGAATCTGTAGAAAATGAATTATGTAAACAAATAGAAGAGGAAGACGGAAACCAAGTAAACAGTGCGTTTACAGATGTAGACAATACGCCTTTAGATACTGCTCAAGCTAGTGAATTAACAACCGTTGAGGATAAATCTGAATTGGTTGCTACTACTGCTAAGAGCATGGGCATTGAGTTGCATCTGAGTGAAATACAAAATATTGCTTCTAACGTGGAGTATTCAGGTGATTCTCTGGACGAATCTATTGATGATATTAGGACTGCTATTACTACTTTTGTAGAGTATAAGGCGAAAAATAACCAACAGAAAATTAATGACATGATTAGTGAGGTCAGGGCAACGGTCAGCCAGCGTAATCAGGAAACATCTCGGTGGTTGAATAAT
Source organism: Nostoc sp. FACHB-888 (assembly GCF_014696655.1). NCBI lineage: Bacteria > Bacillati > Cyanobacteriota > Cyanophyceae > Nostocales > Nostocaceae > Nostoc > Nostoc sp. FACHB-888. The sequence goes on from NZ_JACJQM010000133.1 coordinate 12,128, forward strand.
GGCTTGAGTCAAATAGCTAGTGATATAAAACAAGGTAAACCCGGATTTCTCACAAACTCAGAAAAAAGCGGAGCTTAAAACTGCTAAAATGTATATATGACAAGCATTTCAGCAGTTTTAACCCATGAATCGACCCGCAA
>NZ_JACJQM010000134.1:0-12197 GCF_014696655.1 Nostoc sp. FACHB-888
GAGTTGTTAAAGCGCTGCGAAAACCAGTCTCCAAGCTGGATTTATCCCCTTTTCCTGCACCCTCTTGACAAAAGTGCAATCACTCTAACCTCTCACCGATGGTCTTGTTGAGAATGGTGCAAGATGTCAGTCTACCCATTTATACGATTCTTTTTGTTCAAACGGGCGATTTCGGGCTTCTTTACGGGCTGCTGCTTGCCGTTGCTTCTTCTGTGTTAGGGTTTCATCTTGTGGTGGTTTCAGCTTTGGCTCCCGATTCCAAAGTTTTTGCCACAACAAACCCATTGATTGACCAGTCTGAGGCTCTATGGCTAAAGCACTATGTAATATTAGACCGTTACCTGCCTTACCAATTGGGCCGTAACCTTCTGTTTTGGCTTTAATACTGCCATAATCAAGAAAACTCGTATCTCCGACGCACAGCACTACATCCTGTTCTGCAACCGTTTCCGCCGTCATTTGACAGTGCGGCTCAATCACCCTGGGAAATTCCACTTTGGGGTTAGCAAAAACTCATAGGCTCTTTTGAGTACTGTTCCATTGCTGAAGATTTCTGACAGTGCTTTACCAAATCCAAGGCTTAGAGCATACCCAATTGACATCGCACGCTCATTCAATCGGCGGTAAGCGTAGCCATGCCGTCAGGCTTATCGCCTAGAGATATAGTTGCAAAATTCTTCTCCCACCAGTCCAGCATTGGTTGTTACCTTTAGCACCCGATTGCAATTACTTTACCGTATCTGCTGTGCTGTTTCTTAAATCCTTTGTTGGTAAGCCTTTCAAGACTTAACGGGAAAAGTAAGAAGAGGGTTAAGTTGCACATGCATATTAGTAGCCCGTTACAGCCCGATAATTCTCTGAGTCCTTGGTTGCCTTGCCTTGGACATGGCTATTGGGAAGGGGCGGCGAGTTTGGCTATTACCTCTGGTCATCAGGCAGGCGATCGCGCTTTCGGGGAAATTTACGCAGCAACAGTTTTTGATTATGCGATCTCTACGATGGGGTTCTCTCAAGAGCCTAGTCCAAAACTCTTAGCCAAAGTTCATTGGATATCGTTTCATAGCCCTCTTTTGTCACTTTGGGAAAATCCAATCGTTGAAAATATTGCAGAGCTTTAATTTTCAGATTTTTGCTACAAAACTTTAGTTATTGTTAGAAAATAAAAGTTTAAAGCGTTATCAAATCAAAGTTTCAGAATTTAGCTTCGATTATTGTTTTCCGAGAGTGACAAAAGCATCCGAGGAAAGCGATGCATTCCCAATGGATGTAAAGAAACATTTCTATTTCTTAGAAGAGGGATAGTTTCATAACTCGACAATAAGATTATCTGCACGGGTTTTGTTTTTATTCCTGGCGATCGCAGTATTGAAAGCAGCTCATCAATTCCTTAGCGTAACTTTCGGTATCACTGCTCATTCCACCCCGTTACTAATTGCAGCGAATCAGCTTCGTTGTTGTATCCAGCTTTTTTGAGATTGTTGTAATGAGTTTCTAGGATGAGAATGTCTTGCGATCGCCAAGAGACTTTTTTCGCAACTACAGCAATTTGCTTTGCTAAGTCTGACCGTAATCGTCCCAAATCTCGGCTGGGTTCCCAGGCTTGGGCAAATATTTTAAGAGTTTTGTTACCTTGCTCATGACTCAATTGAGCAGGAATCGTTTTAGTGTTAGGAAAACCCAACCATGTGAGCAGTGTTTTGACTTCATCAGTGCCGCCACCAAGGAAATAAATCAAAAACCTCCACTGTTCAAGTTCTGATTGAGCATAATATGATTGAGGATAATAAATACTATCTAGAATTAGCAAAACATTATTCAGGTCGAGTTGTTCTATCTTCCCCAATGCCTCTGCTGAACTTTTACGAACACTTGGGCCAAGGGTTTTATCCTTGAAGATGTCAGCAATATCTTGAACGTAGGGTTTGGCAACTTCCCCCAGATTTCCCAATGCCACTGCTGCACTTCTACGAACACTTGAGTCAACGGTTTTATCCTTAAGGATGTCAGCGATATCTTCGACGTAGGGTTTGCCTGTCTCCCGCAGATTTTCTAATGCCACTGCTGCTCTAGAACGAATATATGACTCAAGGGTTTCATCCTTGAGAAAGTCTAGGATGTCTTTGACATAAGGTTTGGCAGCCTCCCCCAAATTTCCCAATGCAGAAGCTGCATAGCAACGAACATCTAAGTCAACGGTTTCATCTTTGACTAAGTTGAGGATGTCTTGGCCATAGGGTTTGACAGCCTCCCCCAGATTTCCCAATGTCACTGCTACATTGGAACGACAACTTGAGTCAACGGTTTCATCCTTGAGGAAATCGAGGATATCTTTGACATAGGGTTTGGCTGCCTCCCCCAGATTTACGAATTCCTGTGCTGCACCGTAACGAACAATGGGGTCAACAGTTTTATCCTTGAAAATGTCAGCGATATCTTGGAGGTAGGGCTTGGCAGTCTCCCCCAGATTTCGCAATGCGCTTGCTGCACAGTAACGAACAATGGGGTCAACGGTTTCATCTTTGAGGAAGTCGAGGATGTCTTTGACGTAAGGTTTGGCTGCCTCCCCCAAATTTGCCAATCCCTCTGCTGCACCGGAACGAACATAGTCGTCAACGGATTTATCCAGTAGGATGTCAGCGATGTCTTTGACGTAGGGCTTGGCTACCTCCCCTAGATTTCCCAATGACTCTGCTGCTTTAGAACGAACACTTGGGTCAACTGTTTGATCCTTGACGAAGTCGAGGATGTCTTTGACGTAGGGTTTGGCTGCCTCCCTCAGATTTCCCAATGACTCTGCTGCACTTCTACGAACATTTAAGTCAACGGTTTGATCCTTAGCTTCCTCAAGGATGTCTTTGACGGGTTTAGCTGCCTCCCCCAGATTTTCCAATGCCTCTGCTGCACTTCTACGAATATTTAAGTCAACGGTATTATCCTTGAGGATTTTCAAAACTTTCTCAGCAATATCCTCTGGTTTGTGAACCACCGATTTCAAATTTTTTAGATCATATTCATTGAATTTTTCAAGAGCGAGTTTCTTTACTCCGTCATATCCATCATCCAAAGCAGCAACGATGCCGTTAATCTGCCACGCTTCTTGCTTCGGCTGTTCTTTGGGGCTTACCCAAGGTAGGGCGCGGAAGAAAGTCAACAGCAGGGTAAAGGGAAATAGGAAAAAGGGCGACGAACGCTTTTTAATTATGTGTAGATGCATTTGTAATTCGTAATTTATTTAGAGGATGTCTGAAAAGTAAAAAAGCCCACGTAACGTTATCCTGTCATTAGAAAAAATGCTTAAGTATGACAGCATTACGAGAGCCATAAGTCCATCCTACCCAAGTAACTTTGACTGCTCGTAAAATTATAAGTTTGTAAAACCTGATGATTATTCCATTGCCGTTTTGGGAATGTTTACTCAGCCTTACAATCGAAACTCTGGCCCGTTCTCACCCATCACAACCCCATCAGTTTTCTCGACCCATCGTTTAATGCGATCGCGCAACGACGGAGCATTTACCCAGGTAGTTTGTTTAATTTTCAATACTCTTAATAGTTCCTCTTCGGCACTTATTTCCGGTTCAGGTTCAGTGCCAGCAATATAAGTAAACTTTTGCAATTTTCTCAATGCGATCGCTACCATAATTGTCTAACTAGAATACTAGCCAATCCTGCAAATATTTTAGTTAGTGTGTGATAAGTTGATTACCCGGATGCAAGTCATTGGCCTTCGAGTCGTAATCATAAGGTTAATCATCACTGGCATCATCACAGATACGATTAACAAATGATTCTGCCAACGACATTGTTTCTGACTTATTGGAGAAACCCCTATTCCACGGCAGATCGGGTAATCCTTTCTTTGAAATATGGTAGTAAATAAATCTGTAAAGCCACAACTGAGAGGATTCCTCAAAAAGTAGTTCTATGACGAAGCCGCGCCAAAAATAACCCTCAGTAGGGACTCGATTGGAAATATGGGGTATGAGAATCATTTTGACCTATAAAATTACCTATCATCTATTATTGATGATCGAGTTGTAATTTCTTCGCTTTCACCCAGCCCTTTATTTACACCATCAACCCCAAGATGTTGTCCTGAAACCTTAGTAACTCCTGGATCGCCCACATCATTATGAATATATAAAACGCCAGGTGATCCACTCTTACCCAAATCCTCCGTAAACTTAGAAGCTGTTTTGCGGGCCGTGTGGCGGCGCTCAATAATAGACATTAACTTGTGCCAATGCTCTAGGTCTAAGCTATAAACACGAATTTTTTCTCCTTCATGTCCTGGCATTGAACGCGACCAACGGAATTTAACTTTTATCCCCAACTGTGAGAGTAACTGGTGGAGTAGTTGCACATCGCTAACTTTTTCACTGGGTGTAAGGTTTAGGACTTGTTTGACTTCATCCCTATGTTTACGAATTTTGTCGGCATAAGGCTTAAGGTCATAGCCAGTCCACTCTTTATTAGAATCAAGAAAATCATTTAAGCCTAAAACTTCTCTCAGTCGTCGGCGTAACTCACACAAAGAAATATCCCAAGGACAAACTGACTGACTCCATTTGGCTTGGATGGCAATACTGTCAATGGTTTTGCAGGTTGCTATCTCTGGATAAAGTTGGTATTCAAGACTGAGGATTTCACCTCGCCTCCTGCCTGACAAATCCCAAAGTATATCTTCTAGGGTGAGAGTTTCTAGCTTGTAAAAATCCTTCAGGTAGTACTTCTCTATGGCAAGTAATTCTTCAGGTTGTAAACCAATCTCAGAATCACGTTTTGTTTCTAAGATTTTTATCTCTGTATAATTTAAGTCAGGGGCAGCAAGTAATTCGTTTGCTTCAGTTACCGTTACTTCCTCTTTCATTTTCTTGAGTAAATCTTTTACTCCAGAGAGGGAACCTGATTCAAGAATTTGAATATTATGCCCTTCATATTGTAACCTGACAAAAAGTGCGTCCCTTAAATTCCACATTGAGAAATTTTGGTCAGCGCTAATCCGACAAAATAAATTAATGTGTGGATCTGATTGGTAATCAATCTTATCTAATTCATCTCCCCAAGTATCTTCTCTAAGGTTAGAGCGAATTAAACTGACAGTCGCATCTGTTCCACGTTTGAGGTCTGCTTTAACTTGTAAAGGATTAATGGAATCAGAAACCTTACAAAAGTTCCGTCCTCTCTCGGCGCACCAGATTACTCTTTCTACCGACTCCCGAACTCTGGCTAAACCTTGAGCCATGTCAGCATCTATCAATGAAGTGCCATTGTAAATGCCATAAACCCTTTTCACTATTCCCTGACATTCAATGCTGATTCCAGTAGTGCCACTAGGAGACGAAATAACAATGTCATACTGTCCCTTTGCTATCTCAGCATCAGGAGTTTTCATGAAAGCACTTTCACATATTCCCCCACTGGTGTCTGAGTTAATCAGTAAAATTCTTTTCTCAGGAAACAGCTTCTGAATTAGTTTAGCTATATACTTGCTAAAACTTTTAGTATCTGTTTGCAGGAAAAGAATTTTCCCTTGTTCTAGCCGTTTAACATCTTCCAGAAAAATTCCAACGATAAATGAACGGTCAGAACATTTTAAAAATTTAGCATTATACGGCTGTGGCTTGTAATCATTATGAATTAGAAAGGCTGATTTTTCGCCTCGTACCTCACAGATATAATTTAAGACAGCATTATTCAGATCGGCATCAGCAATGATGATTCGACGTGCGACTCGAATTAATTCTCTAAATCTTGCTAGTAAGGCAGGACGTTTGCCATCTTGAGCGCAGGTTGAAGAGGTGAGCAAGTGCCGCACGACTTGTACGACTTCATCCAGTATCAGGTCACACCCCCTGAATTTTTCTGGATCAATTGCCAACAAAGCATCAATGCAAGCTCCGATCCTTAATGTATAGCCACTGCCACTGATAAAATCTCCGTTAACCTTGTCAAGGTCGCCTCGGTAATTAATGCCAAAGCGCTCACATAAATTACGCGTAAGAGCGATTCTATGAGTTGTAGCTAGAACTTTGTTTCTGTCAGCAATAACATTGCTTGTAAATTTTGTTTTACCTGTCCCTTTGGCTGAATGAATGCCAATACGGTTCAGTTAAGGCTCAAAGTCATGTAAATTAGGTATTGTTGCTAAGAATGGAAATTAAGTATCGTGCATCTGAGGGATTTTTCGTTGGTGTCTCCTGATATACAAAATGCTGACTTGCTTAAAGCAATCGAAATGGCTATTCCAGCAACGGCAATTGAACAGGCGATCGCTAATACCAAAACCGAAGAGGAACGCAGGCGATCGCTACCAGCACAATTAGTGGTTAGTCTGGTAATAGCAATGAGTCTTTGGTCTAAAGACTCGATGCGTGATGTACTGAAAAACTTAATTGATGGACTAAGTGAATCATGGGTTAAGGTTGGTAAATATTGGCGAGTACCTTGTAAGTCAGCCATTACACAAGCCCGACAGCGATTAGGTGCAAGGGTAATGAGCCAATTATTTCATCAGTTAATACGACCAATGGCGACACAGGAGACATTAGGAGCGTTTCTGAATGGGCTAAGAATTGTAGTCATTGATGGTACTTGTTTCGATGTCCCAGACAGCGATGAAAATGCAAGAGTTTTTGGTCGCCCCAGTAGTCGTCCAGGTACACAAGCAGCATTTCCCAAAGTTAGATTAGTCATATTAGTAGAAGCAGGAACGCACTTAATCTTTGATGCTTTAATGTGTCCATATCGCATCGGAGAACGAGTGCGGGCATTGAAATTATTACGCTCTGTACAATCAGGGATGTTATTGATGTGGGATAGGGGATTGCATTCATATGCAATGGTAAAGACAACAGTGTCTAAGGGATGTGACTATTTAGGAAGAATTCCTGCCAATGTGAAATTTCTTGCAGAACAACCTTTAGAAGACGGCTCTTACCTGTCATATATTTATCCATCGGGCAAGCTTAGAAAAAAAGGTTGTCAACCAATACTGCTACGAGTGATTGAATACACAATTGAACATCCAGAAAACCCTACTGAACAACTTACATATCGCTTGATTACAAGCCTATTAGATATTGAAAAATTCCCCGCCGAGTTGTTAGCCAGAGAGTATCATCAGCGTTGGGAAGTAGAAAATACAATTGATGAATTGAAAATACACCTTTTAGGACGAAAAACTCACGTTCGTTCCCAAAAACCACGGGAAGTCGTGCAAGAGGTATACGGCTGGTTGTTGGGGCATTGGTCAGTCAGGGTATTAATGTTTCAAGCTGCAACCAGTGCCTCTGTTCCACCATTACGTCTGGGTTTTACAGGAACATTACGAGTCATCCGTCGTGCCCTTCCTAAGTTTCAACGCTTACAACCAGAAGAATTCCCTTTTTTTTCGATTGGCTAACCCTAGAGATTTTAGATACCTTATTACCTGAACGAGTTTCACGTAATAACCCCAGAGTTGTGAAAAAACCTGTATCAAAGTTTCGTTCTAAAAAGCCAACACACAGAGGTACTGGACAACCAGTTGAAGCTCTTAAATTTCATATCACTAATCAGTCTTTCAGCCTTAACTGAACCGTATTGCAGTATAATACTTTCGTTTTTCTTCTATTAAACGGAATCCACCCTCTTCCTCAAAATTTCCAGGAGTTAAGAGTATATGAAACCCTTGTGAAGCAAAATACTCGCTCTTAAAAGCAAAACCATGCTTTATATCAATATGTTGTTCTAAAGATTCATAAAGCCAACCTTCAGGAATCATAACCAAGCTCCTGTAAATACCCATTCATCTTAATTTTGATTCCTGCTAACTCTTCCTCTAACAAATCAATCTCAGATTGCACTTCCTCAATGTCAATCTCCTCTTCTTCCTCAAAAGTATCTACATACCTGGGAATATTCAAATTAAAATCATTTTCTTTAATTTCTTCAAAACTAGCAAGATAGGCATACTTATCTACAGCTTCCGGCTTCTGATAAGCAGCAACAATCTTCTTTATATCCTGCTTTCGTAAATTGTTCTGGTTTTTGGCATCCCCAAAGTCCCGACTTGCATCAATAAAAACAACATTATTATCTATTTTATTTCGCTTAAAAATCAAAATTGCCGCCGGAATACCAGTACCAAAAAACAAATTACTCGGCAACCCAATTACCGCATCTAGTAAATTCTCCTCAATGAGTTTCTGACGGATTTTACCCTCACTGCTACCCCGAAATAGAACACCATGAGGAACAACCACTGCTACCCGTCCATTTATTAGCGTTGTTGTTTCAATCATGTGACTGATAAAAGCAAAATCCCCCTTCCCTTTGGGCGGAATTCCCCTCTCAAACCGTTTAAATCGGTCACTCATCACATCATCCGCACCCCATTTATCCAAGCTAAATGGAGGATTCGCTACTACCACCTCAAAGCGCATTAACTTATCATCTTCAAGCAACTTCGGGTTGCGAATGGTATCACCCCATTCAATTCGAGCGCCATCCACCCCATGCAGAAACATATTCATCTTGGCTAAAGCCCAAGTACCGCCAGTATTTTCTTGACCATACAAACTATAATCATTACTGCCTTGTCGCTTAACGTAATTAGCGCACTTAATCAACAGCGAACCAGAACCACAAGTGGGGTCACAAATCCGTTCCCCCGGTTTGGGTGCAATCAACTCCGCTATCAATTCGGAAACTTCCGCCGGGGTGTAAAACTCTCCCGCTTTCTTCCCTGCACCCGCCGCAAATTTAGCAATTAGGTACTCATAAGCATTGCCAATTACATCCATATTGCCTATGCGTGAGGGACGCAAATCAAGTTTAGAATTGGCGAAATCCTCCAGCAACATCTTCAGGCGCACATTGCGATCGCGAGTTTGGCCTAAGTTAGATTCACTGTTGAAGTCAATATTTCTAAACACCCCCGATAGTTTAGCCTTATTAGATTCTTCAATCTTCTCCAGTGCCTTGTTGATGATATCGCCCAGGTTTGTTTCGTTCCGTTGGCGATACAAGTCATCAAACCTGCACCCTTCTGGTAATACGAACCGTTCACGCTCCAACCGCCGCAGGATACGCTCTCTGTCATCCCCATATTTTTCTTTTAATTTTTCATAGTGTTCAGTCCATACATCGCTGACATATTTTACGAACAACATCACCAGCAGATAGTTTTTATACTCACTGGCATCTATACTGCCTCTAAAGGTATCACAAGCGTTCCAGAGGATATTGTTGATTTCATTTTGACTGACAGGGAGTAGTGGAATTGTGAGATTGTCCATGAACGAGGTGAATTACCAGATAAGACTACTGAGTTCAGAATTAAATTAATGACTTTGCTTCTCTCAATTTTTGAGGCAAATATCCTTCTGGATGGTTATGATACCTGAGTTTCACCACCATCACCAAAATTGTAGGGGCGAAATGTGCGATCGTACAGAGAGGTATGTAGCAATTTGTTAAACTTAAGCTGTGGTTCGCCTTTATATAAGCGATGGCGTTGACTCTAGCGATCGCATCTGCACGTTTACATACAGGTTTAAAATTATCTACCCACTCTAATAAATTTAGGCAATGGGTTTTTGACCATATTTACTAAATAAATCGTTCAGTGCTTCGGACAGCAGCGCTTGGACTGTTGTATCTTGTGACAATGCAAGTTGTTTCAACTGTTTGGACACAGCTGGATCAAAGTGACCTGCGATCGCTTTCTTACCTTGCCGACTGGGTGCGACTCCAGGGGAGGAATTATTGCTCAACGGTTCACCATCTGGACTTATTACGGACTTTGTGGATTTTTCTGGTTCTGAAACTTTGCGTAGAGAATCGGCTAAATTCGTCTTCTTTAACATCAGACTTAACGTGTATACATATCAACAAGTATACAATAATATAATATTACAGTGCTACAGTTTTACAGCTTAACTTGTTTACATAACCATTTGTAGAATTCCCAAATCTCATCCGCAGCCTTTCCTTTTGGCTCATATTCCTGTGCTGCTAATCCCCCTGCTAACGACCGTACAAAAGCGGTGCGCTGAGAAATACGAACCGGGGCGATGGGAATGTTGTACTCTTTTATGGCATCAGCCGCCTCATCTCCAAGGGAGCCTCTTGTGGGAACACAGTTCAAAACGACTGTGGCAGTTTTTTTAGCCAGCTTAACCAAATCAATTGTGTTGGCGATCGCACGTAAATCCAGAATCGAGGGCTGGCAGGGTATCAGAATTAAATCGGCAGCACGGATGGCGGCAAGAGCAGAGGATTCCGAATGTGGGGCAGTGTCAATAACCACTAACTGTGCCCCACCATCTCTGGCAGTCTCCAAAACTTTTTCTAACCGTGATGCTTGGCAGGAAATTACAACAGGAGATTCTGCTTCTCGTGAATCTCCCCACTTGCTGGCGGACGCTTGTGGATCTAAATCTACAAGTACAGTTTCCTTACCTTTGATGGCTGCGGCAACCCCAAGATGAATACTTAACGAAGTTTTGCCGACACCGCCTTTTTCTGCGACAATAGCTACTGTCTTCATGTATACATATCCACACATTAACATTTAAACAAGTGTACAAGTTTAGTAGTGAGATGAGCAGTGATCCAGCTTCGTTACGTCCTTGGACTTGATGACCTACTTTCAATGTTCTTGCTACTAAGGCGAAAATTTTAACAATTGAAACTTTTGGGAAGATTAGGAACTAGTCAACCTGGAAGTTAGTAAGAGTCAACTAGGTATTAAACGACATCAGACGGGAACTAGCCTACAATTGGTGATAACTTTTAAAATCTAGTATTATTTTTGTCACTGCTCAAAATTTATGATGATTTATGAAGCTATTTACTATTGGGCACTCAAATCACTCAATTGAAACTTTTATCGGACTTTTAAACAAACATAACGTTACTGCTGTGGCAGATGTTCGCTCACACCCTTACAGCCGTAACTTTCCACATTTCAACCTAGCTTCTCTTAGAAAAACACTTAAAACTGCTAATATTGCATATATTTTCCTCGGCGATAATCTTGGTGCCCGTCCTAATGAGCGAAGTTGTTATGTAGAAGGTATGGCTCGCTACGATTTAATTGCAGCAACAGAAGCTTTTACCGATGGGTTAGCTCGTCTTATCAAAGGCGCTGAACGACACCAAATTACTCTAATGTGTGCTGAACATGATCCTATAGTCTGCCACAGAGCTATCTTAGTTTGCCAACATCTGAGGAAGACTGGATTAGAAACTCAACATATTCTAAAAAGTAGCGATCTGGAGTCACATCAACATTTGGAGGAGAGATTATTGAAACTACACCATTTAGAACAAATGCTTTCTCCATCCGAGAAGTCTGATGATGCATATAAATCTGCGGAACAGCTTTCACTCTTTGATACAAAACTTTATAGCGCTCATGCTAGACAAATGGATGTTAAAACTACATTTCACTTTCGTGAAGAGTTAATTCAAAAAGCATATAAGCTCCAAGGAGATCGAATAGCTTATGTAGAAAAGTAAGGAAGAGAGCAAAATCAATCTCATGAGCGAACCAGTTAATCTATTTACTATCGGTTTTACTCAGAAAAAGGCAGAGCAATTCTTTGAAACACTTCTTAAGGCTGGTGTTAGACAAGTAATTGACACTCGACTTAATAATGCCTCGCAGCTCGCTGGGTTCACAAAAAAGGAGGATTTGAAGTACTTTCTTCAGAAAGTTGCGGGAATTGAGTACATTCATATTCTTGATTTAGCTCCAAGCAAAGATATTCTAGACGACTATAAAAAGAAGCGAATAAATTGGGCAACCTATGAAGAGAGGTTCAATCAACTGGGAGCATCCACTTTCGGCAGAAATACTCAAACAGCAAGTAAACCATTGAGATAAGCACAACGAACAGACAGGATTTGATTAACACTATCAACATTCCACTGTGCGCCGGAAATTTTAATCCTAGCTCCAATCTGTTTAATAGCAGATTCAACTGCACCAGAACCAATAGAACAAAGTTGTTCAGCTTGGTAATAGCTGTAATTGACAATACGAGAACGATGTTTGTTGAGATAAGTGATGAAATTTTTCACCTGTTTACCTCGACAATGAATAAACAAAGCCTGAGTATTATCTATTTGACCTTGCCACAAAAAATTTTCAGCAGCTTTAAGCCGTTTTAAAGAACCACCAATTTTATAGAGATTTTCTTTAAGGT
>NZ_JACJQM010000135.1:0-12166 GCF_014696655.1 Nostoc sp. FACHB-888
GTGATGTTTTTTCTGTCAGACGTTCCGCGATTACAACTATCGCTATAAATACCCCAGGCATCAATCTTTTTAGTTATCTCACCCCATTCAGATTAAGAAAACCAATCATTATAACACAAAATCAATTCTGCAAGAGGTCTATTGCACTATCCAACCGAGCTTCTATCAGAGAAGCACTAAAGAGATCGGCTCTACTCAAATCGGCTCCACTCAAATCAGCGAAACTCAAATCGGCTCCACGCAAGTTGATATCCCGCAAGACAGCACCTTCTAGGTCAATATAGTTGCGCCCATATCCTCTTTCTCTAATTACTACAGCGCCAGCAAAGTTTCGCTTACCAGAAGTGTACTTTTTCAACAACTCTTCAGTGGTAATTTCCCAAGCCATAATTTAACATCCAATTTCTTTTCTAATCTCAAATATAGTGCTAGTGAGATATAGTCCGATTTACTCAACCCCGAAACGTTGCAGGCTATTTATTAACTAACGATGAATTTTTAGCACTATCTCTTGTTTGCTCAATTAGGAATAGGACTCTAGGCAATTACTAACTCAAAACTAACTGACTTAAAAAGTAGGCAAGGGCAGCACTGCCCAAAGGTACTGTCAAATTGTCAATACCCAACAATGAAACAGCCTCTAAAGCCGTAGCTATAACTGCTACTAATAGTGATACTGCCCAAGTTTGCCAACTGTTTTCTTGAGTTCCAACTAAAATCAAACTACAGACGACATAGCTAACGAGCATCATAGTTAGGGAGCCTTCCCAACTTTTTTCTGTCCCAAAAACTTTATACTTATGTTTACCAAAACGTTGCCCAATTAAGGCTGCTAATCCATCTCCCCAAGTCATTACTAAAATTCCGAGTGCTGCGTATTGGGGTTGTTGCAAGTACCAGAACCAGGCGACTAAAATACCGAAGCTGACGGAGTAAAAAAACGTCCCTAAACTTTGTCGTCCAACGCTATTAATACCAGGAAGAATTGGTAATCGGTAGGATAATAAGGTGATTGCACTCGCTAAAATAGAAGCTGTAATCCCTACGCTAGCGGGAATATCTAGCCACCAAGCGATTAAAATCACATTACCAGTGCCAATATGAACTATCTTCCGCACGATTTCTGGCTTGTCGGCAATGCGGTTTACCACGCCTGCAATCAGGAGGATGAGTAACACCCAAATTGCAGCCGAGGCAATTTGCAGCCAGAAAACTGGAATTGAGGTGAAGTCAGAAAATGTAATTAGCAAAGATGCAACAAAATGAAAATTTTTATCCCTGTTACTAATTTATAAGATTTGGGTAGCTGCAATGAAATTATTGTTGATTTGGCTGATTCGGGGCTACCGAATGTTTATCTCGCCGTTGTTTCTCCCGACTTGTCGCTTTCAACCAACTTGTTCGATGTATGCTATTGAAGCTATTGAACGATTTGGAGTGTTGCGTGGTAGCTGGATGGCAACTCGGCGGATTTTGCGCTGTCATCCGTTTCATCCAGGTGGTTACGATCCAGTGCCAGAGGTGGTAGAAAAGGTGAAGGAGGAGTAGTTTTGTGCAAATGGTGGTGAATTGAGGATGGAGTTTAAACGCAGAGGGGCGCAAAGGTAAGCGCAAAGGGACGCAGAGAATGAGAAGATTATTAAAGGATGTGTTCGTGGGTATAGCTATTTGGGGAGATGTCAACAGATGAGGTTGTCATCTAGCGTGGGGAGGTTGAATAATTTAATTTAGATTTATGATGATTAATCCTACTGCGATTTCTATACCCGAACCACAAATTCCTACTCCTGGGCCGAGTCCGCTACCTAGCCCCAATCCTGAGCCGAGTCCGCTACCTAGTCCTGAACCTGTACCGGGGCCTGTACCAGAACCAGTACCTGCTCCCATTCCTCAGACGGTTCCAGCACCAATTCCCCAAACCATACCGGAACCTGTTTAGATTAACTTGGTAATGTAATCCAAAATCTCAAATCTAAAATCCAAAATGCTAAGAGCCGGAATTGTCGGACTTCCCAACGTCGGAAAATCTACTTTATTTAATGCTGTAGTTGCTAATGCTAAAGCAGAAGCAGCTAACTTCCCTTTTTGCACGATTGAACCGAATGTCGGCGTTGTCGCAGTACCGGATGAACGGTTAAATGTTCTTGCTAAGATTGCCAGTTCGGTACAAATTATCCCGGCGCGGGTTGAATTTGTAGATATCGCCGGTTTAGTTAAAGGTGCTAGTCAGGGTGAGGGATTAGGGAATCAATTCCTGTCCCACATCCGAGAAGTTGATGCGATCGTCCATGTGGTACGTTGTTTTGAGAATGACGATATTATCCACGTTGCTGGTTCTGTTGACCCAGCACGGGATATTGAAATCATTAATATAGAACTGGGTTTATCAGATTTAGCACAAATTGAGCGGCGAATTGACCGCACTCGCAAACAAGCTCGAACCAGCAAAGATGCACAGTTTGAAATCACAGTCTTAGAAAAATTAGCTGCGGCTTTAAATGAAGGTAAATCGGTGCGTCAGGTAAGCTTGAATGAAGAAGAAACAGAAATTATTAAAGGATTAGAACTGCTCACTTATAAACCGATTATCTACGCCGCGAATGTATCTGAAGATGAATTGGCAACTGGTAATCATTTTGTGGAAACAGTGCGGCAAATTGCAGCCACAGAAAATGCTCAAGTTGTGATAGTTTCGGCTCAAGTTGAAGCTGAATTAGTAGAATTACCAGAGGAAGATAAAGCTGATTTTCTCGCGTCTTTAGGTGTGGAAGAAGGCGGTTTGAAATCGTTGATCCGGGCAACTTACACACTTTTAGGCTTGCGAACATATTTCACTTGTGGCCCTAAAGAAACCCGCGCTTGGACAATTGATGCGGGAATGTCTGCACCTCAAGCTGCTGGTGTAATCCACAGTGATTTTGAGCGGGGATTTATTCGCGCTGAAACAGTTGCTTATAAAGATTTGGTAACAACTGGTTCGATGAATGCTGCGAAGGAGAAAGGGTTGGTTCGCAGTGAGGGTAAAGAGTATGTTGTGCAGGAAGGGGATGTGATGTTGTTCCGGTTTAATGTGTAGGGGTAATTAATGAGTGGCCTTTATCGATAAGATAATGGTCAATCCACAACAGGTTGCGATCGCACTAAATAAGTTGACAAAACCTTCAATATATGAATATTGTTCAAGGAAACTGTTAGGCGATCGCAAATAAACGAGCAATTCTCAAAATCATGATGCCTGTTTACACAAGTTATCAAAGGATATACTTCAGCTATTTCCACCCAAAATATATACATAGGAACCCAAATTCTCATCATCTGTACCAATAATCAAACCGCCTTCTGCACCTGGAACAAGTTCCATACCTTCAATTTTGTGGTAATCAGAGCGGTAAAGGGGAACAAGTTGAGGATTTTGCCGCCATGCAATTTTGTTACCACGGAATCCCAGGTGTCCAGCAACATACACCGCTGACTGAAATGGGCCATCATCTCCAGCATCACTTGTTGAAGTGATGTACACAATTCCTACGGGGTCTACCTTAATATCTGAAATATGACGAACATTGCCAGATGGAAATGGTACTTTCAGATTGGCAGAACCTGCAAGAGTAATTTGATATTTAGCCAAATCAAACATTCCCCAAAAAATAGTTGCTGGTTGTTCTCCTTCACCTCGATGCCCCCAAATAGCAACTAATTTACTTTCTATATTTTGTAATCCAAATGCTTCAAAATTATTTCCTTGAATAATTCCTGGTAGATTGAATTCTTTAATAAGGGAAATGGTCTTATTAGCAGGCTCTAACCTGATGTAATAAGCTTTTCCAGAACTGGTTAAAGCTATAAAAGAGGATTTTGTTTTTTCTGGAACAGATGTTAAAGCTTCTAAATCGATGGGTAATTCTATGTTATTTGGCCAGTTTAATGGTAAATATTCAGGTTGGTTCTTACCCTTAATACTGATGATTGCTAAACGACCTTGATTTTTTTGTTTGTTGTCATGGGCAATCAGAAAATCTAAGGAATTGCTTTGTTGCTCTATTAAAGCCATACCACTGATACCAAAAGGGATACCACCACGAACCGGACGCCAATCTTGCGCCCAAACTTGCTGTGATATAAGTAACAATGCACTTAAGACTACTATATTGATGATTAATTTAAGAAACCGAGGCATATTGATTTAGGCAAGCTGAACGCATAAATAATACCAATTCACGAAAACCCAATACATATAGATAGATTTCTTGTAAGGGCATGGCAATGCCATGCCCCTACCAACGTATTTGTATTATTAAACTGAAATGGGATGGGTATCAGTAAGACAAGTGTATTAACCGATGCTCAATCATATCAAATCCAGGCAATTTACACTCACATTAATAAAGCAGCTTTTTGTACTAATGTTAACAGTATATTTGCGTAATTAATGGACTCAAGATAGTACTTTCTGTAAAGAAAACAATAATTCGTTGACAGTATAGGGCTTCGACAAAAACGTATTGACACCAATAGCAGCTAATGCACTGAGCTTATTGTCAGACATAAGTCCACTGCTGGCAATAATTCTGACCTGGGGGTTAATTTTTTTCAAGGTACGGATGGCAGTTAAACCATCCAGGGAGGGCAGCATAATATCCATTAGTACAGCACTAATTTTGTCCCTGTTTTTAGCGTACAGCGCGATCGCCTCAATGCCATCACCCGCAATTAGGGTTCTATAGTTGTGAGCTTCCAGCGATGTCCTCGTAGTCTCTTGAATAGCAACTTCATCATCCACAACCAGAATCAATTCTCCATGTCCTGTCTGTGGTGGCAATTCTTCTGGAGTGAGTGTTTCCATTCCTTCCACTGCTGGTAAGTAAACCTTAAAGCTAGTGCCACTTCCTGGTTCGCTAGACACGTTTACAAAACCTCCGTGGCTTTTAACGATCCCCAGCACGGTGGAAAGTCCTAACCCTGTTCCTTGCCCCACATCTTTTGTGGTAAAGAATGGCTCGAAAATTCTATCTAAGATTTCTCTAGGTATCCCACTTCCAGTATCGGAGACAGTAACCACTGTGTAAGGCCCCTCTTTGGCTTCCAGGTTCATGCGAGCATAATTTTCGTCAATCAACAAATTCTCGGCAGAGATAGTCAAACTACCGCCACTGGACATAGCATCGCGGGCGTTAACGCAGAGGTTCATCAGCACTTGATGTAGTTGGGTGCTATCTCCAGAAACCATCCATAAATCCTGCGGTACATCAGTGCTGATTTCTATGGATTTGGGAAATGTCTCTTTGAGAATCTTGCCAAGTTCCACAATTATATGTCTGAGTTGCAAAGTGATTCGCTTCCCTTCTACACCCCGCGCAAAGGATAGCACCTGTTTGACTAAATCAGCACCGCGTCTAGCGTTGATTTCCAAAATTTCTAGTAGATGGCGAGTTCGCTCATCTGCATCAGGAAATTTGAGTGGTAACAATTGCGCTCCTGCCAAAATCGGTGTCAGGATATTGTTGAGGTCGTGAGCAATGCCGCTAGCTAAAGTGCCAATACTTTCCAGGCGTTGGGCGCGAAACAATTGGGCTTCTAGGTGTTTTTTATCGGTAATATCTGTGTCAACGGTGAGAATTGATTTGGGTTTCCCTTGTTCATCGCACACTAAACTCCAGCGACTAGCAACAAGGATTTCCTTGTAAGTTTTGGTAAGTTTAGTTAACTCTCCCTGCCACTTTCCTTTACTAACAACTTGTAAAAGAGCTGCTTCGATTTCTGGTGAAAATTCGTCATACAAAAGCTCACTAGCATTTTTGCCCGAAGCTTCTGTCGCTTTCCAACCGTAAAGTGTTTCTGCGCCTTTGTTCCAGAAGATAATTTCATTGTTTAAATCTCGCAGGCAAATAGCATCTGTGGTGACATCAAGTAATGCTGCTTGTTCGCGGATTTTTTCTTCTGCCAATTTGCGATCGCGCAGTGCGGCTTGTCGTTCGCTAATATCAATACTGGCGCATGTCACGCCAACAACTTCTTGCGATTCGTTCCGCAATGGCTCAACAGTCAAATCGTAATATCGAGTTGTATCTTTGATTGTTATTGATACTTCCTCTCGCGTTCCTATGCCAGTGGTTAATACTCCACGTTTAATTATGGTGAGACGTTGAGCATCTTCAACTGGGATAATATCTAAGTCTTGTTTGCCCAATATTTCTTCAACAGTCAATCCATAGGAAGGATTGTAAACCCAGGTGTACCGTAACTGGCAATCTTGGTTGTAGACGAAGATGGGAGAATTTTTCAGGGCAACCCGAAATCGTTCCTCACTCTGACGCAGTGCATTGTCTGCCCGTTGACGTTCGATGGCATAACGCATTGAGCGTACCAGCAAGTCCCCAGTTACTTGCCCTTTCACCAAATAATCCTGCGCTCCTTCTTGCATTGCTCTAATTGCTAGGGTTTCATCGTTTATACCCGTCAGCACAATTATCGGAGTGGCTTTTGCTTGATGGTGAGCGATGACAAAAGTTTCGAGTCCCTGGCTATCTGGCAGCGAGAGGTCTAGCAAAATTACATCAAAAAGTTCCTTGGTTAAATAATTGAGTGCTTCAGAGAGTCGCTCAACGGGCGATAAATCAACTACAACTGTGGTAACTTCCTTTAAAAACTCCTGTAATAAAAAGACATCACCAGGGTTATCTTCTACTAATAAGACTTTAATGTTTTTACCTGCCATTTCCACTACTCCGGTGGCAGTTTTACGATTGCAAACCAAAAATTTTCTATTGATTGTACAATTTTAACGAATTGATCGAAATCTACTGGCTTAGTTATATAACAGTTTGCACATAAATTATAGGCTTTAAGGATGTCTTCTTCAGCTTGGGAAGTCGTCAAAATTACTACAGGAATTCGCTTGAGGTTTTCATCTCCTTTAATTTCTGCTAGTACTTCTCGCCCATCTTTTCTGGGGAGATTTAAATCGAGCAGCACAATATCTGGATGGGCTGCTTTAACGTATTTGTCCTGCTTTCGCAAGAATGCCATTGCTTCTACACCATCTTCAACCACATTTAAGTGAATAGAGATTTTGCTTTCTTCTAGGGCGATGCGTGTAAGTTGGGCATCGCCTGGATTATCCTCTACCAACAAAACCTCAATAGGCATAATCCCTGTTATGATGCCCACGATTGCTTACCTGCTTTATCTGGAATTGTGAAGTAGAAAGTCGAGCCTTCACCCAGTTTTGACTCAACCCAGATCCGGCCGCCGTGGCGTTCTATAATTTTTTTACAAATTGCCAGACCAATTCCAGTACCCGGATACTTATCTCTACCGTGCAATCGCTGAAAAATTATAAAAATACGTTCAGCATACTGGGATTCCAAACCAATACCATTATCGCGTACCCAGAACAACCATTCATCTACCGACGGGATAACATTTAAACTTTCCCCATCTGGATTTGCATTTGGCTTCGCTACTCCAATGTGAATTTGTGGCTGCTGATGACGGCAAAATTTGATTGCATTGCCAATCAGGTTTTGAAATACTTGTATCAATTGGGTAACATCAGCCATTACTTCAGGTAGAGGATCGTGAGTAACAATTGCTTGACTATCAGCGATCGCAATTTGCAGATTAGCGATCGCCTGTTCTAAGACAATACTACAATTTACTCGCATAAAGGGCTGTCCACGGGTACTAACGCGAGAATAATTCAACAAATCATTGATTAGGGTCTGCATCCGCCGCGCCCCATCTACTGCATAGTTGATAAATTGATCGGCATTAGTATCAAGTTGATTTTTGTATCTTCGCTCTAGTAGTTGTAAATAACTTGTTACCATCCGCAATGGCTCTTGCAAGTCATGAGAAGCTACATAAGCAAATTGTTCCAATTCTGCATTAGAACGAGCGAGTTCCTGACTTTGCTGGCTTTCTTTTTCTAATAGTTGCGCTTGAGATAAAGCAATCCCAATTTGGTTAGCTAGTTGCTTTAACAACTCCGTCTCAAAGTTATTCCACCGTCGAGGTGCAGCACACTGATGAGCCAGCAACAAGCCCCAAATGCTGTCCCTGACGAGAATTGGTACTACGAGGTTAGCCTTGATAGCAAACTGCTGAAGAAATTCTCGATGGCATGGTTGAATGTGAGCGGTTTCAACGTCTTCCATCGCACTCACTCTTCCTTGGCGATATCTTTCTATATATTCTTCTTTAAAGCAGGGATCAAAAATATTTCTTCCCAAAATTACCGGCCAACCGGGTAGCACCGCCTCTTGCACTACTGTTCCTGAACCATCAGGCTCTATTTGAAAAATTAAAACTCGGTCAGCTTGTAGTAGTTTTTGTACCTCTGTTACCGTGGTTTGAAGGATTTCGTCTATTTGTAAAGATTCTCGAATTTTCAGAGTGATTTCAGCAAATAATTGCGATCGCAAATTCTGCCGCTTTAATTCTTCATCTGCCTGCTTGCGATCTGTGATATCTGTATAAGAACCCACCATCCGCACTATATCATCCGATGCGTCCCAAAGTGCCTGTCCTCGATCTAGAATCCATTTATAGCTGCCGTCTTGGCATTGGACTCGATATTCACAGACGTAAAACGGCGTTTTCTTGGCAAAGTGGTCTTGGAAGGCTTGAAGTACCCAATCTCGCTCATCGGGGTGAATTAATTTTGTCCATTCATCCCAACCGTTGGAAACTTCGTGGTCTTTATAACCGAGCATTTCTTTCCACCGAGTTGAGAAGAACACTTCATTAGTCTTGAGGTTCCAATCCCAAATACCATCATTATTACCATGTAATGCTAAGTGCCAACGTTCTTCACTCTCTCGTAGTGCTTCTGCTGTTCGCAGTCGTTCAGTAATGTCTTGGAAATAAACAGACAACCCGTCTTTTGCAGGATAAGCGTGGACTTGCAGCCAGCAGTTTAGTGGCTGATAAAACTCCTCAAATTCTACACTCACCTGTTCTAACATTGCCCTGTGATACTCACGATGGAATGTAGTGTCTATGAGTTCTGGAAATACCTCCCAGATGCTTTGACCTAATAATTCATTCTGGGTTTTTTGCAACAGCAGTTCTGCTTGACCATTAATGTAGGTGAATCGCCACTTTTTATCTAAGGCAAAAAATGCATCAGTGATGCTTTCTAGCAAATTAGCAATGCGGATTCTGGCCGATTCTGACTCGGCGTGTGCTGCTTGCTGGTACGTTACGAGCTTCTCGGTAACTTGAGATACTTCAGTTATATGACGCCTGAGTTCTAATTGGTCGATTACCAAGCGACTTAGAGCTACAAGCGCCTCCACTTGTTTTTGGCTCAATTCTTTTGGGGCTTGGTCAATTACACACAGAGTTCCCAGCATATCTCCCTTGGGAGTAATTAGGGGTACACCTGCATAAAACCGTATATATGGATAGCCAGTTACTACCGCATTATTTGCTAATGTTTCATCAGCTAGGGTGTCAGGAACCACCACAACATTACGCCGCTCTTGGCAAAGGTAAGATAACCCAATACACCGGGGCATTTCTGATAGATTTAAACCTACTTTTGCCTTAAACCATTGACGGTTTTCATCAATGAAATTTACCAAGGATATGGACGTACCACAAATAAATGCCGCTAACTGAGCAAGATTGTCGTAAGCTTCTTCCGGTTCGGTGTCAAGAATTTGATACTGGCGGAGGGCTTCTAGCCTCGCCACTTCTGTATCAATTTGTCCAGCTTTCATTAACTTTTCTTAATAAATTTAAATGTAATATCCAGTCATTAGGGTTGCTATCTCAAGAATAGCTTAATCTCTTGTAATAATTCTTAGTCTTTTCCCCGCCTCTGGCTGTTCAGGAAAGCCTGTTAAATTCTGTCAAAATGCTAAATTCGCATTAAAAGTGATTTTTAGTAGCAAGCATTCCCTGTATATGACGCAAAATTATTGCGTAGGCGTAGCCCGTCCGTACATATCGCGCTAATTCTAGTGTAAACAAATTTAGTCTGTATGAAGAGATTTAATTGTTGCGGACTACCTACTAATCATTAAAACCTCACCTTGTCCTCATAGACATCCCTCTCCTTAACAAGGCTACGTTCTACACACACAAGTCTCTTAACCTGCAATGGCATTGTATCGACTGACAATGTTATTGTATCAACTGACAATGCCATTGTATCGACTGACAATGTTATTGTATCAACTGACAATGCCATTGTATCGACTGACAATGCTTTACATGAGAATAAGGAAAGCGTCATCAAGCTAAATTTTTAGGACTTGTGTGTACACCGTAGCCTTAGTAAGGAGAGGGACAGGTTTTGCACAAGCAAAATTAGGGTGAGGTTTCTTTGGGCTATTCGATAAACCGTGAATTACGTCACCTTGACAGCATTACTATTACACCTCTACCAAAACGGTTTCTCGCAGCTTGGCAATCACATCACTTAAATTACCGGTGTTCAGGCGGTAACTCAAAGGATGGGCAATCAACCGCGCCGTGCTTTCATAAAGAGTTGCAACTTCAATCAAACCATTTTCGTGCAAAGTCCGCCCTGTAGAAACCAAATCCACGATCGCTTCTGACATTCCAGTAATCGGGCCTAGTTCAACTGAACCATACAACGGCACTATTTCCACAGGTAAATCTAGACTGTGGAAATATTCACGAGCGCAATTCACATACTTGGAAGCAACTCTACCATGCGGTGGTAAATCTAAAGGCGATCGGTAAGAACTGGATGCTTTTACCGCCACTGACATCCGACAATGCCCAAACTGCAAATCCACCAAGTGGGCAACTTGCGGTTGCTTCTCTCGCAGCACATCGTAACCGACAACACCCAGTTGTGCCTGACCATATTCGACATAAACAGGCACATCTTGCGCCCTTACCAACAAAGCTTTTGCAATTCCCTTAGTGTCAGGAATTTGAAGTTGGCGAGTTCCTGAATCTAAAAAAGCACTAAAATCTAATCCCACAGATTGTAGCAGGCGGATGCTATTTTTAAGGAGTTCCCCTTTTGGCAATGCAACAGTCAGCATTCTTTTTCTTGATATCCTTGGCGTTCTGGCAGTTGAATAATATCTCTATATGCTTACCACAAGCAGCATGAGAATTTTATTAGTTGATGATGAAGTTGAATTAACTGAACCCTTGAGTCGCTTATTAACTCGTGAGGGTTACATTGTAGATGCCGCTTACGATGGCACAAGTGGCAACGAACATGCACAAACAGGCAGTTATGACCTACTAATTTTAGATTGGATGCTGCCAGGAAAAACGGGGTTAGAGATTTGTCAGCAATTGCGACGGCAAGGCAAAACCACTCCCGTGCTGTTTCTCACAGCTAAGGATACTCTAGATGACCGCGTACAAGGTTTAGATGCTGGTGCAGATGACTATCTAGTTAAACCTTTTGAACTGCGGGAGTTATTAGCGAGAGTCCGTGCTTTATTGCGTCGTTCCGGTTCCCAAACTTATGAAACCACCACCGGACGTTTAACTGTAGGTGATTTAGAACTCGATTGGGAAAATCAAGTAGCCTATCGCCAAGGACGAATAATTGAGCTATCGCAAAAAGAAAGCCAGCTGCTGCAATATTTTATGGAACACACTGGACAACTAATGACTCATGCCCAGATTATGCAAAATTTGTGGTCAGACGAAGAACAACCTAGTAGTAATGTGATCGCGGCATTAATTCGTTTGCTGCGCCGTAAGATTGAGGTAGGTAGAGAAACTGCGCTGATTCACACAGTTTACGGCAAAGGTTATCGTTTCGGTGCTTCCTCAATGTAGGGTGAAGCTTTATATGCCCCTTTGCGGCAGGGTGTGGGGTGTAGGGAATCTGACTTTTCACGGTATCTGAAAAACCTCACTTCTATTTCTCTCTTCCTTTAAGGAGTCGCTCAACTCTCAATGACTTAGTTGGTTGAGCGTTCGCGTAGCGTCTCGCAGAGAAGTCGAAACTAACGGCGACGGTAGATTTATTAACAGAAATTGCCTTATCCCTCTTTTGTCACTTTCGGCAGAGAATAATCTGTAACCCTTGCCCGGATAGGATTTTAACTGTAGAGCTTTGTTTGAAGGTTTTTATTAGCTTGCGATCGCTAATCTTCCCACTAAATCTAGGTTTCATCATTTAGCCTCAATTTTTATTTCCCCAGAGTGACAAAAGAGG
>NZ_JACJQM010000136.1:0-12090 GCF_014696655.1 Nostoc sp. FACHB-888
AAGTGATCGCTAAAATCTTTGTCAATAAGCAGGGTTTAACGAGATTATTTTTACGTCTATTGAGAATAGTCTAGTCTTATTGACATGATGCGGCCGCCCTGAAGAAGTGAGTTGGTTATCTTCAGTATTAATCGGTGGGGAAGATAAAAGTTGTGCAGGTAATCCAGCCTTGATGAAAACAAAATAGCAATCAACGATAAAGTAAAGGGTGTCCAGGTAACTTTTATCTAGTTTTTGCGATTCTGCAAATATGCGCTCTCGGTAATTATCTTTAAGGCGAACTTTTTCCGGTGCTAAGTCTTTTTTATCTGCCATTGTTATAACTTCACTTAAGAGATGTGCCCGTTAGATTTTTGCTGCTAATAGTTTTTGCCATCTCTAAAAGCCCAGAGACATTGGCTTCCACCGGATTGTCCAGGATTTTGAAGCCGTTTTTCTCTAAAAGCTTCTTGAACCCTGGTAAAAGGCAGCCTCCACCAATCGCCCAGATTTCATCCCCCTGGTGCTTGGCATCAAGTGTCAGATTCACCACTTTCTTCAAGTATTTTTGATACCAATCTTTTAAACTTGTACTGTATACATCTTTGATATCGATGTCACGGCTGTATCGGGTATGCCCCATTTCTAAACAAAATCGGATTTTGGATGGATCTCCGATTTTTCCGCCATTTAAATGTTTCATCTTTTGGGAGATATCATCGATGAGAACTTCTACACCGATGGGGTAGGCAGTGTGAACTTCTCGCTGACCCCGATTGTAACGAGAATACAGAGTCGTACCATTGCCAAAGTCTAAAATGGTTAATTTTTTGGGTAGTGGATGCCCAAACAATGCACCCATACCCTCTAGTACAACTTTTAGCACTTCTACTTTTACGTCTGATTGTTTGCCAGCAAGTATTGGCTGATATTCTCCATTGAGTACTTTTTGTAGTTCTGGTGCCAGAGCAACATCATGTAAACTGACGACTAATTTTAAGTGCCAAGCCTTACGGTGTGGTAGATGTGCCAATGCACCCAATAAAGTCAACAACGCATTATTGACTTTATTTTCATTATTGTCTGTGTTGCGGTCAAAATAATTTCCTGTACGGTAAGCTGACTCTCCAACTGTGTAAGCAGTGCCATTAAAAACTACACGCCCTGGAACATCTTCCATCTCGGCATTGGTTATATAGCTGGGGACACGAACTACTTCAAAGCCATCGACTAAAAGTTTAAGACTTCCATAACCGTTATCGAAACCCGCAGGAAAAATTTTTTGTAACGTGTGAATGTTTGACATAGGCTCCAAGTAATACACAATAAGTTGTGAAAATTATCTGTTCAAGCGATCTGCAAGAGCAAGAGAAAGAAGAATAAAATAACTTCACCCTTTTTCTCCAGCCTCAAGAGCTAATCATAACCCCTTGGGGGCTAAATGGGGCACAAAATGTCAACCAGTCAAATATACCCCATTTAGCACCTATATATACCCTATATATGGGTCAAAATGTCACCGAAGTACTGAACTATTATTGGGGTACACATAGCCCCCATATAGCCCCTGCCAAGAATTTTTGAAATCTTTTCTATCAACGCAGCAAAAATTAATTTAGATCGTTGTCAACTCTTTGATTTATACTCTACTGTCAAGGTCTAAATTAGCTTTACGCAACGCAAGATGGCGAGCTTTGGCTCTGATACACTTGGAATTTACCTACGAGAAATTGGTCGCATTGATAGGCTATTACTTGAGCAAGAAATTTTCTATGCAAGACTTGTAAGGTCTATACTGGTACTTGAGCAGCAAAAAAATCTTCTTATGCAATGATTAAAGCGTTCTCCAAATGGGTCTGAACTCTCTGCCGAGGTGAATAAGACAAAAGCAGAATTAACCCAAATCCTTGAACAAGGGCAACTGGCTAAATATTTAATGATTACTGCCAACCTCCGCTTAGTGGTTGCAGTTGCTAAAAAATATCGTTGGAGTAACCTAGAGTTTTTGGATCTGATTCAAGAGGGAGCAATAGGTTTACTTTCATGCGGTAGAAAAATTTGAGCCGAATCGGGGCTATAAATTCTCTACTTATGCAAAAGGCGTGGATTGGGCAAGCAATTACCAGATCAGTTGCAGAACAATCTCACACTATTCGCCTACCCCATGACCAAATAATTACTAATTCGTAATTCGTAATTAATGAACTGAGCAACTCAATTCATTGATGGAGATAAAAAACGTAACTCCTTTTTTCATAGCAGGCGACTTTCCTACGGAACGCTGCGTGAACAGTCTTGGGGTAAAAATTACGAATTACAAATTACGAATTACGAATTATTTTGATGCATCACCTAAACAAGTTTCCGAATGCCTAAACGCATTTCGTCCGCTAGTTTCTTTAGAGTTAGGAATTGGCGAAGAGCGAGAAACTCAACTGCAAGAGATATTACCCGACGAAAGAATTTCAACTCAAGAGTACGTTACTCTAGAATATCTCAGGTCAGACTTGCAGGATTTATTAGCTACCTTGAAGCCAAATCAACGTCTTGTCTTAATATTACAGTTTGGACTGGAGGGCGAGGGGAAGCTAACTGCAAAACAGGTTGCATAAATACTCAATCTTAGTCATTCCAAGATACGCTCTGCTCATGGACAGGGAATGAAAACTTTACGGCGTGAGCAAGACCAGATTAAAGATTATTTGGCTAGTTGAAAACTGTTTATGTCCAAGATGAAGGTATCGCTCTTGTTGAAAGTACTTCCCTTGCTTGCAGTCTAATCTCTGTTTGCTCACAGTTGGGGTACTTAACCTTAATCTAGATGATTGAAGGTCGCCCATTATTTTCTCCAACTACAGGTTCACTTATAAATTTGCAAAGTATTCCTGTTGCAGTTCTTGTACTCAAAATATAATTCGCCTCGCTGGTTTGTTGCAGTTTATAAATCCCACATACTGAAACCGCTTGAAATATTCTGAGTTTTCAACACGGTGTTTAGAAGCTTGCTGCGCTTTGGGCGACTGTGCTGACTCATGAGCAGCACTGCGCTCGTTGCGAAGAATAATGTTAATCGCCTCCTGTGCATTTCGGGTCAACTCTATTGGCCATCAGTTACATTTAGAAACTCTGCCTCTAACTGATTAGCATCAGGGGTCTGTTTTAGTTTTGAACTTGGGTGTTTGAGCTTTGATTGTTGTTTGGGTGGAGTTTGCTAGATTTCATGATGTCTGCCGTAAAACCTTCTTTAATAAACTATCTTGAATGGAAGACACAATAAAAAAGACAAGTAATTAGTTGGATCATATATTGATATATGATCTCAGCGTCACAATATATGATTCGGAAATAGCACTTAAAGCGAAGCCATGCAAATTCGACTAGCTGTAATTAGCAATGCTGGAGGCAGTGGTAAGACTACACTTTCAGTTCATTTAGCTTACGACTTAGCAAAACGCAAGTACAATGTAGCCCTACTAGACTTAGATCCACAAGGCTCATTAACGTTATTCTGTGGTTTGAATCCACCAGAACCAGAACAGACTTTAGCAGGAGTTCTCAAAGATCAATTTGACGGTGTTTGGCCATTAACTCCTTGCTGGAGCCAATACACGAATAATGTTGTCGTATGTCAAGGGGGAATGGTATTAACCCAAACAGCAGATGAACTTGTCCTACACAAAAGAGGAGCCTACCTTTTAGCCGACTGTTTAACAGATTATCCACTAGCACAGGACGTAGTTATTTTTGATTGCCCTGCAACCCTTGGTCCTTTACCTTTAATGGCTCTAGCCGCTTGTACACATATTATTATCCCCGTACAGCTAGAACCCAAATCAATTCAAGGTGCAGCACATTTATTGGAATGGTACTACTATCATTGCAAACACTTACGTTTAAACCCAACTCCAGAAATTTTAGGATTTGTTCCCAATCAATATGATGTTCGCAGAAGTACTCATAGACAGATGCTAGCAGGATTGCCTGAACAGTTGCAACAGATGAAGATTCGAGCATTTCCGGCAATCCGGGATAGCGCAGAATTTGTCAATGCCAGTGGTCAAGGTTTACCATTGCATCTTTACCGTCCTAGTCATCCTGCTAAAGATGATTTTAAAGAAACTACTTCTCATATTGTGACTTTAATTGGAAAACCTAAGACAAATAAAAAGACAAAATAATTATGTGCGCTCGTAACACTCCTAATCTTACAAATTATTTTTCAGGTGCGAAGCAATCTCAGCAATTATCTGAAGCAGAGGAAGAAATACAGCAATTAAGAGCAGAGATTGAAGAACTTCGTGACAAAAATTCTGGCGAGTTGGAAAGACAACTGGAAGAGTTGCGAACACAACTTCAGTCACAAATAGGCATTTTGTCAATTCCTATCGAGCAAATAGAGCCAAATATAGAACAACCTAGACAAACATTTTTACCTGAAAGTCTTGAATCTATGTCTCGCTCTTTAACTAGTGATGGACAGTTACAACCAGTTATTTTGATTCAAAGGGAGAATCATTTATTAATTTTTGACGGAGAGCGACGATGGCGCAGTGCTAAAGCTTTAGGTTGGCAAACCTTGTCAGCAGTTATTATTCCAGAACCAACTGGTTTACATCGTAAAGCACTACTAACTTCTCTACATCGAGAAGACCTTAATCCTTTGGATAAAGCCGAGGCGATCGCGCGTGAATTGTCTACAATTACTGGATTAGAACTTCAAGATATTCCGCGTATTCTTTCAACAGTAGTTCGACGTTTGAATAGTCAAAAACGTATAACATCGCTGGTGGATTTAATAACAGCAGATGCAAAAAAACAAGAAAAAGAACTAGAATCTTTAGATTTAAGCGACTCAGAACGAGCAATCTTAAGTCTACTGTTAGATTTACAGCTAAATCCTGCTTCTATCGATGCCAATATTTTTCCGATGCTATCTTTAGCAGAAGACCTAAAACTTGCCATAAGAGCAGGACTTAAAGGTGTTCATGCAATGGCTCTACAAAAACTTTCCGCAAAAAATTTGGGATCGACTGAACAAAAAGCAAAATCTATTAGGGAAGAGACCACGCACAAAGTAATAGTAGAAAAGTTGTCTGTTGTTGCTACTCGAAAATTAGTAGCTGAAGTAATAGCATCTGAGTCCGAGCTAGCAGTAACCAAAAATACGAAGGAAAAAGCAGTATCCCAAGCATCTAGTCGTTTGCAACAACTCTCTTTAGAGTTGCTCAAGCAAGCTAACCCTGCTGAATTAATAGAATTACAGGAAGTCTTACGTCACAAATTAGTAGAAATTGAAAAAGTACTAAAACAAAATTAAAGATCGGTCGGTATTCGTGTCTTCTAGGGAATAACATTAGCCACAACGAAACAGAGTTTGGAGATAAACTTGGGAAACACCGCGATGCCTGCGGCTGGCGATGCCTACACAATCAGTATTTTGCAGTAGAAACAAAGAGATAGCTGTGGTAATAAGGCGATGTTCATCCCAATCAGGATGTTTTTCTAAGTAGGTGTTGAGAGATTGATGTAGCGTTTCGAGAAGAGTAGTAAAGACAACAAGCTAGAGGTGACGCAGGCATCACCATGCCGAAACGGGAAAATTGTTAGCTAACGCTGAAAGCTTCATATAGCAATATTTTAATTCAGTCAGCTATATCTGGGGTGATATCTTATCATATAGAGATACAACTTGAAGTTTGATTTAAGAAGCTTGATGGCGGTGTTTCTTACTTTCTACCTGAAAGCCAGTTTTAGAGTGCCTTTTCGATGCCAATATCGCGCAACAACTCTGCTCGGTCGTAGCTCCAAATTTTTCTTAACGTACAATTTTCTTTTTCTGACACGGTGATGCCTACTGCATTACACGTTTTAGCCCAAAAGTGGAATAGGTACCTCAGTATTACCATCAACTGCTAAATCTGGTGTGCCATTAAAGTTGCTTTGTTGAAACGAAAAACAACAACAGCATTTTAGAGACAGAAGCCGATAGAAAAAAGTGGCTGAATATGGAAGCGATCGCTGGTGGTAACATCGTCTCGCTGCTAATTTTCGTCTGTGGTGTTGGATTGGGAATTTTTGCTTTAAGGCTCGGCGAAAATAGCCGGGCCACTGTTCCCCTCTATTATTTACAGCTGACTGGTCAAACAACCGACAACAACCATTTCCCTTGAAGGCGGCTAGTATATAAAGGACGATCGCTCTTGTTGAATTAGCGATTGCCAAGTCGTTGGCTTTTGTCCTGTAATCTGTTCAAAATTATCAAAGGTTGCATCAGCTTCAGGAATGGCATTGGCGATGTTCAGTTTCAATTGATGGTAGATACATTGCATGTAAGCAGGATCGCCGCCTGCCTTTAACACCGTTTCTAAAAATTCCTCTGGCGAGTGGTTATCTACTTGAAACGGCTTGCCAATAATCTCCGTTAGCTCCTTAGCAATCTCTGGCATTGTCGCGGCTTCATAGCCAAGGGGATAAATCTGCCCTCGATGTTCCTGATGACAACGTAAGGTTACTGCGGCAACTAGTGCCACATCATCACAACTTACCCAACTCCACCGAGCATTGGCAATGTAATTGGTCAAAACGCCTTTGTTGAGCCAGCCAAAGCTCAGAAGGTTTTGCATAAAAGCCTCTGGACGCAAGTGTGTAAAGCTAAATCCCAGTGCTTCAATGTATTTTTCAATGAACTGATGCCAACCCCAGTGAGCAACTTCGTTAGTCGGTGCGCCAGATGCTCCAATATGAACGATGTGTTCAACGCCAGTTTGTTTGGCAGTGTCGAGAAAGGCTTTGCTTTGCTTGAGCATATCCACGGTGTAACCCGTCAGGAGCAAGGCGCGATCAATTCCTGCTAGGGCAGGTGCGAGGGTTTCCTGGCGATCAAGATCCAGATGTCGAATTTCGATACCAATGGCTTCGAGTGTTTTGATCTTGTTAGGAGAACGCACTCCTGCAACGACTTTGACATCACCTGATTGGGCTAAAATCTGTGCGATTTTTGCACCGACTTTGCCTGTTGCACCGAGAACAAGAATGGTGGGCTGAGTACTCATGATTGGTCTTATTTCCTTTGTTAATTCCACAATTGTGCTTGGTATTTGTCTATTTACAAAAACTCACTTGCAGCTTGCATCTCGTCATTAGTCAACTTAATAGAAGCAGCGGCAATGTTTTCTTCTAGATGGCTGATGGTAGTTGTACCTGGAATCAAAATGATGTTAGGTGCATGATGTAGCAACCACGCCAAGGCAATTTGATTGGGCTTCACACCATGCCTCACGCCGATTTCTCGCAAACTTCCACCTGCATTGGCTAGGGGTGCGCCGCGCTTGAGAGGATGCGCGTCGAGCGACCCGTAGGGAATAAAGGCAATGTCGTGTTGTGTGCAATAGTTGAGAACATCAGCATGGGTGTGATCGCGAATGCTGAAGCGATTTTGCACAGAAGCGATCGGCACAATTTTTTGGGCTGCTTCTAACTGGGCCAGTGTCACATTTGACAAGCCAATATGGCGAATTTTGCCTTGGCGCTGGAGTTCGGCAAGTGCTGCCACTGATTCGGCAAACGGCACATTCGGGTCGGGGCGATGCAGTTGATACAGGTCAATGCGATCAACTTTCAACCGTTGCAAACTTGCCTCACAACCACGCCGCAGATTTTCGGGGCTACCGTTGGTAAGGATATTATCTGGTGTAGGTTTGTCAATTCCACCTTTGGTAGCGATCGCTAGATTGGATGGATACGGATACAAAGCTGAGGCAATTAGTTCTTCGTTGAAACCAGGCCCATAGGCTTGGGCAGTATCAATAAAGTTTACACCCAGTTCAACAGCACGGCGAAGCAGGTTTTGCCCAGCTTCCCAGTCAGCATAAGGGCCAAAGTTACCAGGTTGTCCGGTCAGCCGCATTGCACCATAACCCATTCGGTTAACCAGTAAATCACCACCAATCGCAAATGTAGTAGAAACCGATGTAGCCCTATTCATTATTTTTGCCTCAATTGTTGGTTCTCTTTTGTACCAATTCCTTAAAGTCCGGCAACAAAATCAAACGCCCAAACCCAGATTATGTAGAACTTTCGGAATTACGAATTACGAATTAGTATTACAACGGGGTGACAAACTCGATGAGGTTGCCATTGTTATCTTGAATAAAACAGAGGCGAACCCCCGCATCGGGATAGCTACCAAGAGGTACAAAGGTTGGTACACCCCGGCGATTAAGTTCTGCTAAAACCGCATCGACATTATCCACCCGAAAACAGAAGTGACCAATACCACTGGTGCGTAACCCTTCTCCAAAGCTTTGAGCTGTTGGCATTCCAGCCAGGGATTGAGTACTGCCAACGATTTCGATCCGAAAGCCATATACGTCCAAGTAAGCCAGTTTGAGATCGGGAAAGACATCAACATTCCATTCTTGTGTGATTGTGGCATCGAGCTTTTCCTGATACCACTGAAGCGTTTCTGAGTAGTTCGGCACATTCAAGCAAACGTGATCGATTTGCATAGAACTGAAACTGTTGGGAGTCGGATTTGGAGTGAGTTGATTTACTCGAGTCATATTCATTACCTTATTAGATTTGGATGTTGCTGAATATGAGGATGAAGATTTAGAATTCAATCTCTTAAACTCTTATTCTCTGTGTGAGGCAAAAAACATCCCAATCAGCAACGCCTAAATTTGTTGTTATCCATACTGTGAAAGCACAAAAGTGATCGATGCGCTCGCACTGTTATTGAGGTGTATCTCCTACTGTTAAATGCTCGTGAACGAGTCGCCATTGACCGTTTATACGTTTCCAAACATGAGTGCCATGCTGACGCAGTTTGTAATCCTGTCCGTCTTGACTTTGTCCGCCACCAGCGAAGGAAAAGGTTGTAACGGCTAGATCGCCACTGATGGAAATCTCTAAATTGTCCTCAATCGCAATCTCCCAAAAGGTGAACTGCTGCATCACAGGTATCCAAGTATTCAAATACTCCTGCAAACTGTGGAGAACAACGACCGAGCCATCGAAATTATCAAACACCAAAATTTCGTTCTCACCTGTAGCAAAGATTTGCTCAAAGCCTTTGGAGAAGGCTTTGTCTTTAGGACTCCAGAGCTTCACCCACTGTTGGGTAAGCTGTTGGATTTGTTGGCGAGGCTCTACATTCGGTCCGGGTTGGTCTGTAACAGTAGTCAGCGTAGTCATTGTGGTATACCTGATAAAACTAAATTAGTTGACTTATTCAATTGTTTGTAGTAGGGCACCACCATTTACAGGAATGGTAATTCCAGTCAGATACGTGCTTTGTAAAATATGTAAATAAGTTGGTGCAACATCTTCCGGTTTGGCAATAAAGCCAATGGGCAACTGCTTTGCCACCCGCTCAAACAATTCCTGACGACTGTCCGCTGCTATCCCTGACCACATGGGTGTATCGGTATAGTAGGGTGCAACGACATTGACACGCACAGGCGCTATTTCTTTGGCTAGGGATTCGGCTAATAAGCTCACGCCAGCATTAGCAGCGACAGTTGCGATCGCTTGATGGGGGCGTGGCCCAGAACCAGCCGTAAAGGTCAGCGATCCAGTTGGTTTGATTTTAGTCCCCCCATAGCGACCAACATAGAACTGTCCCCAAAACTTACTTTGCATTGCATTTTGCGCCGTTGCAATGTCGCTATTGAGAACACCACCACCCATACTATCGCCAGCAAAGCAAAGCAGATGATCGATCTGGTCGAAAGAAGCAAAAAACTCTTTGACTGAGCTTTCATCCAGCGTATCAATCATACCAATCTGAACATCAGCTTCAATATCTTTTGCAGCTTTTCCCAAACGTTCTTTTGAGCGGCTGGCGATTGTAACTTTGGCACCTTGTTGAGCAACCAGCTTGGCAACCGCTAGTCCAATTCCAGAACTTCCACCAATAATTACAATGCTTTGATTGATTAAAGATTCTGCCATAATTCAATATCTCCATACAGATTCACGAGAATTAATTCAGCGATGTCAATCATCGATTACTGTGCAACATAACCACCATCAATCGTGAGCGATTGTCCAGTAATATATGAAGCAGCTTCAGAAGCTAGCCACAAAACTGCATTCACTACTTCCTCTACTTGGCCAATGCGACCCATCGGAGTTGCTGTTTTAAAATATTCGCCTGCTTGGGGATTGGCTTCGGCAAAGCGATCAAACATTACTGTTTGAATTGGTCCCGGACTTACCGCATTTACACGAATTCCTGATTTGGCGTATTCCAGGGCCACGGATTTCGTTAATCCTTCCACTGCGTGTTTACTAGCGTTATAAATCGGTACTGTTGCACCACCGACCAAGCCCATAATCGAACTAGTATTAACAATTGCCCCACCGCCATTTTTCAACATCGCTGGAATCTCATGTTTCAAGGACAACCATACGCCTTTGACATTGATATCCATGATGCGATCATAGGTTGCTTCAGTTTGTTCTGTTAGTGGTGTAGGGTCTTGCTCAACTCCAGCATTGTTAAATGCAATATCGAGTCGCCCATAATTTGCTATGACTTTCTCAATTAGTGTTTGCACATCAGTTTCTTGAGAAATATCAGTTGTGACGAAAAAGCCTTCACCGCCTACTGTTTGGATTTCACGAATCGTTTCCTCACCTTCAGCTTGCCGACGACCTGCAACTACCACTTTTGCCCCAGCTTGAGCCAGTGCGATCGCAGTTGCTTTACCAATCCCTGATGTTCCACCTGTAACGAGCGCGACTTTTCCAGATAACGTAGTCATTGTTAATCTCCTCAATATTTGAAATTAGATGGTTTACTTCTAAATGCCATTGGCATGAACTTTGGGGAGCGTATTGCTAGTTAGATTAATTTCGTTTAGGGCTTAAACAGCCATTTATGGAATGTCTTTGTCAGATGCGGCATGACGAGATACGTCATTAGATAAACTAGAACTCCAGTCAGTAACAGGGTGCGAAGCAACAACGGCAAAGCACTTAAGAAATTGCCAAATAGCAGATAAATGCCTGTAATCAAGGGATAAATGGCAAGCCAAGTCAGCAAGAACATCTTGTAACAGGGCGGTTGAGTGCGAGGGGCAATTTGCCTAGCAGTTGCAATGGTTCGACACTCTGTTTGTTCTGGATGAAATGCTTCAGAATAGATGCCTCGCATCACCCGTCTCCTTTTAGTTTCGCGCCGTTGCGTATCTTTATTTATGATACGTATCGTATTATAATAAAAACCAGATGTCAAGTACTAATTTGAAAAATGCCTAAAACCTCTGATACCAAACAGATTGGACGGCCCCGCTCAGAAGAATCGAGGGCGGCAATTTTGAACGCAACCTGGACGTTGCTCAAAACAACAACCCTCAGAGACTTGTCCATTGAGGCGATCGCCCGTGAGTCGGGTGTAGGCAAAACGACGATTTACCGTTGGTGGTCTAGTAAAGTAGCGGTGGTTATGGATGCCTTCGTAGAAAATGTGCTATCTGTCACGCCTTTCCCAGAAGATTTATCAGCAACTGAAGCAATCAAAGTGCAAATGGCTTCTCTGGTGCAGACATTTTCAGGGGACTATGGTCGAATCGTGGCGCAAATTATTGCAGAGGGACAGGCAGATCCAGATGCCCTAGCCAGTTACCGCGATCGCTTTATCTATCCCCGTCGTGCTGCGGTTAAAGCCATCCTTCAAAAGGGTATCGAGAGTGGCGAATTCAATCCGAACCTCGATCCAGAGCTAGTGATCGACATTCTCTACGGACCGATTTATTTTCGGCTTTTGGTAGGACACTTACCCCTGGATCGGCAGTTTGCAGAGCAATTACCTCTATGGGCGCTGAAAGTCATCAAGCTCACTGAATTTTAGATGCTTCTTAAGAAGCATCTCAGCAATGCTGATCCAAATATGGCAATAGCCTTCAATAATCTGGCATCCTTCTACCGTTGGCAAAGACGGTACAGTGAAGCTGAACTACTCTTTCTACAAGCTATACCCATTTTGAGCAACACACTCGGAGACCATCGGTGAGAGGTTAGGACAAAGTACCTTTTGTCAATCAGTTAAAATACTCAAAACATTTAAATAAGAATGATAATCGCATTGAGGGTAGGGGGAGGAGG
>NZ_JACJQM010000137.1:0-12022 GCF_014696655.1 Nostoc sp. FACHB-888
GTGATGTTTTTTCTGTCAGACGTTCCGCGATTACAACTATCGCTATAAATACCCCAGGCATCAATCTTTTTAGTTATCTCACCCCATTCAGATTAAGAAAACCAATCACTATAACACAAAATCAATTCTGCAAGAGGTCTAGTACACAACCTAAGCGCTTTCTAGTCGGCTATCAGTACAGAAATGTTCAATGCCTTGATTTGAACATCTGAGTTAAGCTGAACCACATCTAATTTGCATAATATAAATTACTGTATTTGTTCTAGGGTAAGCATCCTTGCTCGCCCAAATGTGCTAGTTAAATGTGGAACAGCTTATAAAAACTTTTATTACCAGTACTTAGCAGAGACAGTCAAATCGACCTGTTCGTTTTGTTTTCTGTTTTTCTGGTTAATATTTTGTTTTGGTTCAACTGACTTAGTTTGGAGAACTTCTTCTTCAATATCGATACCAAGACCTTGAGCAACGCGAATGCCGTATTCTAAGTCTGCGTTGTAGAAATGAGGAATTTGCCGTAGTTGAAATTCCCGCTTTGCAGGCTTTAAACTATCAACCAAATTGTCCACTAGACGAGCTTTCTCCTCTTCTTTCATTAGCCGATAGAGGTCACCTGCCTGAGTAAAATCATCATTATTATGTTCTAATGCTGTTCGGTCTGCATCACCTGAAATACTATAGGACGGCTCTTTGTATTGTTGCACTTCTTTTGGCCCGCCAAAACTATTAGGCTCATAGTTGACGCTGCTACTACCGTTATCATCAAATCGCATGAAACCATCCCGCTGATAATTTATTGCCTTTCGTGCATGAGGACAGTTGATGGGTAATAGGCCGTAGTTACCCCCTAGACGATAACGATGGGCATCTGCATAGGCAAACAGACGCCCCTGTAGCATCTTGTCTGGTGAGAAGTCGATTCCTGGAACCACGTTGGCAGGTGAGAAAGCAACTTGTTCTACTTCTGCAAAATGATTATCAGGATTTCGATTGAGAACTAAACGACCAATGGGAATAAGGGGATAGTCTTTACGTGACCAAACCTTAGTAATATCAAAGGGATTGAAGCGGTAAGAGCTAGCATCTTCAAGCGTCATAATCTGGACATAAACTTTCCAGGCTGCTTGTTCATTCTTGGCGATCGCCTCAAACAGTTCTCGCGTCGTGTAGTCTGGGTCAACCCCTGCGATTTGAATAGCTTCTTCTCGAGTAAAATTTTGAATGCCTTGTTCAGTTTTAAAGTGATACTTGATCCAAACAGCTTTACCTTGGGCATTAATCCATTTAAAAGTGTGGCTGCCATAGCCATTCATATGCTGATAGGACTTTGGAGTACCCCGATCTGAGTACAGAATTGTCACCTGATGGGTAGATTCTGGTGTAAGGGAAAGGAAATCCCAAACCATATTTGGATCTTTGCAATTAGTCTGGGGGTTACGCTTTTGGCTATGGATAAAATCTGGAAACTTCATCGGGTCACGCACGAAGAAGACAGGCGTGTTATTCCCAACAAGGTCATAGTTACCTTCTTCAGTGTAAAATTTCACGGCAAATCCTCGAGGGTCGCGCACGGTGTCTGCGGAGCCTTTTTCTCCAGCAACAGTTGAAAACCGCATGAAAACGGGTGTTTGCTTGCCAACTCTTTCCAAAAACTTTGCCTTTGTCCACTGGGTAACGTCATTGGTCACCTCGAAATAGCCATGAGCAGCTGCGCCCTTAGCATGAACGACTCGTTCCGGAATTCGCTCCCGGTTGAAATGGGCGAGTTTTTCAATCAGGTAAAAGTCTTGAAGCAAAATTGGACCATTACTTCCAGCTGTCAAGGAATTTTGATTGTCGCTAATCGGGATTCCAAAGCTTGTGGTTAAGTCGTTATTTTCTGTCATGTTTACCACACAAAATAAATGTACAAAAACATATAGATTAGTTTTGTTCAAATTCAAAAATCATTTTTGGAAAATGCTGAACTGCAAATCCCTCAGACTTAAATAAAAGTCAAAAATGATTTCAACACGATTCGCAAGTTGAGACTAAGGTTATCTGTATCAAACCATTGTCTATTTTTGCAACAGAACCATTTTCGCTTTTTAACATAAGTACTTCATCAGCAACAGTACTTTTGTTAAAAATCGCAGCAATCTCTTGGATACAGGCTTGCAACCGTTGAGCTTCTGCAAAAGTCACAGTTGTGGCTTCCTGGTTGATTAATTCGTTTGAGCTTGCCTTTTGTGGGACTCTTTGCCAACACGGGGTACTCTTACTCCGATGCGACCTTCGCCATGTTTGTGGGGTTATATTGTGGAGCCGGAGAAACTGGCGACCGAAATGGCGTCTATCTAGATAGCCCACAGCTTCAGCAATCTGCTCTACTGAATGGTCTGTTTCGATAAGCAGACGGCGTGCTTCTACCATACGACGCTCAACAATCCAACAGAGTACGGTTTTTCCAGTCTCTCGCCGTACAAGATCAGTGAGGTAGGCAGGGGACCGACTGACCGCCTCAGCCACCTCTCTAAGACTAATTGAATTATGATAATTTGTCTCAATAAATCGAAAAACATGGCTTAACAAAGGTTGGGACTGAAGCAAGAACTTTTCAAAACTTGTCAGGATCGCCGTGTTAATAGCGATGTTAACGTTATAAGAGTCAATGCCATTTAATAAGTAATTTGAGTCCATCAGTTTAGCCTCATTAATTGTATTAAATACACTTGGATTTCATCTCAAACCATCTGAAATAGAGTAGAGCCTAAATATTTATATTTTAGTCAATTCTCAGTTCACCTCCAGAAACTAATTCGTCTAATATTCTATTTTTTCTTCATTGATTTATAAATTTTCTCTGATAGCTAATTCGGTCAACGCCTAATCCAATACAGCAATTCATCAGAGGCAGAAACGTCGCGATAAAAGCTAAGTTGCTCGCATTTTAAGTAACACGAACCGCGATGTCCTCGCCGAAGCAAAGTTTCGTTTCCCTTGGCGATGACTTCGTTCGTTTCATCATCAAAACAATTCCATTCCGAGTAGATAACTTCACCATTGAACATAATAATTGGCCAAGCTATTGTTACACTCGGTTGAGCAAGAATTGCCCAACGATTTACTTCTCTATTTGTTGCTGCGGTTCTGCCATAAAAAGGTCCATCAGCACAAAAATATACAAGATTATTGGCATACTCACCTGCTAAAATGTCCCCCCGTCCTTGTCGTAGCGCTTCACAGTGGGTTGGCCACCAATGTTTATTTTCCTGTTCTACTTGCTCTAAGCTGTATTCTAGAGTTATCTCAGGTAAGGTATCATTGCGTAGGGAAAGATATGTCTCTGCATATATGAGTAGTTTTACTGCTAGTTCATTAGAAACTAGCTCAGGCTTGGAGTAATCTACTAACAGATCATTGTAGTAGTTGGTTCGCTTCGTCATTTCAAGCCTCTACAATCTTTAACCAATTTTCTCTGTGTATGCTTTTAATCCTGAATGCCTATAATCCCTGTTTTATGAAAGCTTGGACAACCCAGTTTTCTGTGCAACCTCATGTGAAATCAGTGTTAGAGTGGGGTAGTTTTCATGAACCTAGTTGTCAAACTGACGACTAAGCGAGACGCTAAAGAGTTATAAAACGAATATCTTTGTTCCCTTATTGTGCGGCATCTTGTTTTTTAGATGGCGTTAACACTAAATCCATGTGCAACAAGGCTTGAAACTGAAGAAATCAGGAAAAATTTTACCAGATTGAAAGGACTGGTCATAAAAACATCAACATGGATGAAGAAACTTTTCAGAAAGTTTTAACTTTTTTCCGGAAGCGCTATTATTATAATGTACATTCTTAGACATAATATGCTGTTAAAAAACATATTAAGTTTCTGCTAAGGGTACGATCCTTACAAAAAGGAATCGAAAAGCAAAACCGTTGTTGTCCAGAATGTGTACATATAGCAGCCAGCGAAGTTAGAGGGGAAACCCCCCGTGCATGAATCGGGGGATATAACCGAGTAAGTTAGTGTTAGGAGGCCTTGAGAGTGACTAATTCTCTCAAAGGCTTTGCCTATAATTATCTATTTCAACACTGCTTTTAGCCAGTTAAGATAGAAAACTTAAGCGGAAAAGTTTGTGTTTTTAATTTGGATTTTAGGCAAAGTTCCAACTGAAGCGGTTTTTAGCCAACAGTAAATGTAAATAACAGGTTTTGCTAACTTTGCTAAAATTTGCATTTTGTACCATCCTCAAGCAATTGGTTATTTAAGTAATTTGCACAGGTATAATCTCTAAATTTCTTGCTAATAGGGTTGAACATTACTAACACTCGCCTAAAAAAAACAGAAATGTTTCTTTACACCCATTACGGGGCGGGCGATCGCCCGTAAACAGCTTTTATTACTTTCATGAGAGTATAATAAATGTACTATTTGCTTAACTCATCAGGGGTGTTTGATTGGGTTCAAGAACGGCTATCTCCATTATCACCGTAGTATATAGGTAGATAGAAGAGCGCTAAGTAGTTTCCTAGATTTGTGACTAGTTGTAGGTCTAAATTTAAACCTACAGAGAAGTCGGAGACACTGCGCGTAGCTTGCTTCCCGCCCCTGGCGTCTTGTAGGGAAGGTACTAATACTTGTCGGGTTTTGGGGAAAAGGGGAAAGAAAAAACCTTTAACCTTTACCCTTTAACCTTTTCCCCAAACCCAATACCGAGTTAAAAATGCACAAAGCGAGCAGTATTGGAGAAGGTACGGTGGAGATGCAAAGTCAGCCCAAGGAAACACACAGTTTTACCAAATTTAATTCGCTAAGAACTTATGCAAAGCTGTACTAAGGTGTTATGCTTTGCCAAATCAGTTTTTACGGATGTACGTTTTTGAAAACTGAAATCGCGCTATTGCTCACATATCAAGCTTTTTAGGCTAAATAGTACATTTATCTGTGCAACTTTAAATTTGAAGAGGAGAATGTCACAGGAAAAAAAGAACTTATCTTTATCTTAAGTTTCTTATCTTGAGTTGCAAAAGTTTTGTAAAGTTAGCAAACTTAAATCAACAGGCATCAATCAATCAACCACGTAGATGAGGGTGCATAAGATGAGCAATCAGCAATGCTGCGAAACTTTAGATTCGTCTACATTGGTTCTGGATAAACTCCTTCGGTTGCAGATTGAGTCTGCTGCCGAACGGTTGTGCGTACCAGCAAGGCACTTTGGCAGGATACGAGATGAAGGAGTATTTACTTCTAATTCTTCCACCACCAAGTGGAGTTCCCCTATGACGAAGGTTTGCAATAGGGAAGACAGATGACACCGCCCATGCTTTGCTTCTTTTACCAGCACTGCAACTAAAGGGCAGTTTGGACTTTGTTTGACACTATCTGATCAAAATAAGCGTTGCTTCTAATTAAATATGCAGGATGGTAATGAAACACATTATGTGTGCAATCCATTTGTTATTTTTAAAATAAAAGCTTCCTGTTAGTTTCCCTAAACCTTATATACGAATGAAGCCGTTTGTCAATTAGGTTTCTGTCAATACATAAGTCCTAAGGATATGGGATTTTCTCGCCATCTAAGTCATCTTTAACTACCTCTTTTCTTGGAAACGTCCAGCGAAACTCACAATTGGACATTGCGTTTCTCAAAGAAAGTCAGCAAATTGCCCATGCTTTGGTAGCCAAGGCGGTGGTCAAAATGCTGAAAGACATAGAAATGCAATATGCATTTGGTGTTTCGATAGGTGCGATGGCGTAACCGCCCGCCGTAGGCGATCTCCTCTAACATTCCAACAGCACAACCTGTAACACAATTCAATTTACTTACTTGACTAGCAATTTTTTGGAATTGTCGCTTAATAACGCCTTAAATAGCTCAACCCATTGTACTGTCTACATTTTAACCATCGGGCGAAATGCTTGCTGTGCTAGATTTCATGGGTTATTTAGCTTATTTCGCAACAACTCTGTTATTGCCACGAGTGACTTGCCCCAATTCTGTAGCAACCATAAGTGAGGAAAGGAACTATGCGTAATGACTTTTTAATTAATACTGATTCAGCGTGTTTCGTACGTGATGAAACAGCGATCAAGACTGCTAACTACACTTCAAGGCATCGATCCAGTTCTACAAAAAGTGGTGATCGCTTTGCCTCAAATATGAGTGATGCAGAGAAGATAGCTCAAACTAAGAACCTTTTAGATAGAGCGATCGCCTATGCTTGGCACACAGTCAAGAGCGATCACAGACCACCAACCTTGACCAGCACGCGTTGGGTATGGCGGCTTGCAGGTGCTTACCATTTCAGCCGACATACCTCACGACTAATGGAAGAAGCTGCTCAACGCTTCGCTGCATCTGGTCGCCAGAGTTTGGCACAGTGGGCTAAACAAAAAGCTAGAGAGGAGGCAGGTCACGACCGA
This sequence comes from Nostoc sp. FACHB-888, assembly GCF_014696655.1. Classification (NCBI taxonomy): domain Bacteria; kingdom Bacillati; phylum Cyanobacteriota; class Cyanophyceae; order Nostocales; family Nostocaceae; genus Nostoc; species Nostoc sp. FACHB-888. Next base: position 6,401 of record NZ_JACJQM010000137.1, read on the forward strand.
CTCGCCCTGCTCGATATTCAGTCGATGGGATATGAAGCTGAGGCTGTAGTGCAAGCGCTTGTGCCATCTGCTGCAACAGTTGCAGTAGATTACTTTATCCAAAGTGTGGAAGCAATCAATCCAATTAATTGCGTTGGTCATTCCTATGCGAGTGAACGCTTAGGAACATTTCAAGGAGAGGAGTATATCCAGAGTGTAGAGGCTTTGCTACCACCAGGTACTCATGCCACACGTTGGTTACGGATACATACTGGTGTTGGTGCCGAAGTCAAGCATATAGAAGATACAGTTGAGATTGTTGCAGAGATGACTCTTGAAGATCGTATCTGTGTAGCAAGAGCTTGTTATGAAACCGCACTGTTACGCTTTACTCCACCTAAGGAAGGCTACATATCAGATGAGGAACTTCAGAATGTATTGAAACCGCTAGAGTTAAATACTTGCCTACAGGTAGGAACTAATTTTCAAAAGCTAAAGAAATGACCCAGTAAGCAAGAAGGACTTTTCTCAGACACCCTTAACTGTACTATTCAAACTACAAGGAGAAGAAGGATGCTATTACAAACTGTTCAAACTACAAGGAGAAGAAAGATGCTATTACAAACTGTTCAAACTACAAGAAGAAAGATGCTATTACAGATTTTAAATTTTGGATCTTCGATTTTAGGATCACTAGAGTCGAGTCTTACCAATAAAGCTGTTTTTTCACAGATTTTTCCAAATAGAATTAAGACTACAACTATCGAGCAGCAGTCTTTAAGACAGGAGTTTACCAGCTACTTCTTTGAAACCAGTTTCGATATGTTGAATGACACCAAACTTCAAGATTTAAAAAGTATCATGACCAATGAATTCGTGCAGGGATTGCCAAGTGACACCGAATTCGGTGTTTGGTAGATTCAGCCTATCTGTCTGTTTAGTGTTTTAGGATTAAAACAGTTAATATCCCTGATTGTCTAGCCCCTGTCAAGCCAGAAGTCAAAGCAGCTTCAAGGCGGGTAGCCTGCTACCGTAACAGCTAGACAGTCAAGGATTAACATTTATCAGGCAGAGAAAATCTCCTGTGCGTTAACCTGATGTTTCAGACAAGGTTTGCAGTGCGTAGGCTAATTTCTGAAGTAATGAAATTCTCAGCGGTTTATATAACTGCTAAACAGGCTGTTTTTTGCTAGCAACTGCCCCCAAAACTTTCAACGTGGCAATAGTTGCTGTAGTTAAACCTGTAACTCCCATGATGTTCATACGCTCATAGGGTTGCTCCGCTTTCAGAATTTTTAAGCACTCACCTGTTGCTATATTCCACAGTCTAATTGTCTCATCATCACCACTACTAGCCAACATTCCATTATCAGGACTAAAGACGATCGACCAAAGTCTGCCTGTATGTCCTTGCATAGTTCTGAGACATTGATCAGTACCGACATCCCACAACCTGACTGTATAATCGTGACTGCCAATTGCTAGTGTCCGGCTATCTGGACTAAAAACAACTGGGTGCAACCAACCTGTACTTACTGGTAAAATTCTAAGGCATTCCCCAGTATAGACACTCCATAACCTTAACGTTCCATCCATACTGGTATTTGCCAGCAGTTGACCATCTGGACTGAAAATAACGGATGTAACCCAAGTCGTATGCCCCTCTAGCGTGCTTTTGCACTCACCCGTGCTGACATCCCATAATTTCACTGTCTGATCCAAAGAGCCACTCGCTAGCATATTTCCTTGAGAGCTAAAGGCAACTGACCAAACCGCAGCCTGATGCGCCTGGAAAGTTTTCAGGCATTGACCAGTACCAACATCCCATAATTTCAATGTTTTATCGTCACTGCCACTAACTAGTGTTTGGCCGTCAGGACAAAAAGCAACTGACCAAACCAGCGCCTGGTGTCCCTCGAAAGTTTTGAGGCATTGACCCGTACTGACATCCCACAACTTCATTGAAGCGTCATGACTGCCACTTGCTAGCATCCGGCCATCTGGACTGAAAGCAACTGACTGGATCGTAGCACCATGTCCCTGGAATACTCTCATACATTGACACGTATTGACATCCCACAGCCTTATCAAAGAGTCATGACTGCCACTTGCTAGCGTCTGCCCATCTAAACTGAAAGCGACTGAGAGTACCTGATTAGTATATCCCTGGAAATTTTTGAGGCATTGACCAGTACTAACATCCCATAGCCTTACTGTTTGATCATAACAGCCACTTACTAGGAGATTGCCCTGTGGACTAAAGGCGACTGAAAATACCCAACTCGAATGTCCCTGAAAAATTTTGAGGCATTGACCAGTACTGACATCCCATAGCCTCACTGTCTGGTCAAAACTGCCACTAGCAAGGAGATCACCTCGTGGGCTAAAGGCAACTGAATATACTTCATTGGAATGTCCCTGAAAAATTTTGAGGCATTCACCAGTACTAACATCCCATAGCCTCACTGTCTGGTCTTCACTACCACTTGCCAGCATCTGACCATCAGGACTGACGATAATTGCCCGTATTCCATCACGGTGTCCGTGGAAAGTTTTGAGACATTCACCCGTGCTGATATTCCACACCCCAACTGTATGGTCATCACTGCCACTAAAAAGCGTTTGCCCATGTGGGCAGAAGGCAACAGAGCATACCCAACTTGTATGTCCGTGGAAAGTTTTGAGGCATTTACCAGTGTGGACGCTCCATAACTTCATTGTTTGGTCATCACTGCCACTAGCTAATGTCTTACCGTCAGCACTAAAGGCAACTGACCAAACTTCATGATTATGTTCCTGCAACGTGTGAAGGCATTGACCTGTACTAACATCCCAGAATTTCACAGTGTGGTCAGTACTACCGCTAGCAAAGATATTACCATCAGGACTGAAAGCAAGCGATAAAACCAAGTTGGTGTGACCTTTACAGATCAGAAGTTGTGTCCAATCTGAAACTTGGTACAAGCGAATCTCACCATTAGTATCACCCAAGGCCAAAAGCTTGCCATCATGGCTAAAGGCTACCGACATAACACCACCGAAGGTTTCAGCAAAAACAGACCGATCAAAGTTGGCGTTTTGGAAATTTACATTGTGCAATTTTAAACACCGCAGGTCTGCTTGCCAAATACTTAAATAAGAAAAATCATAGCCGCTGAGGTCACTCTCTAGATGACAAAGCAAATTGAGAATATTCCCAGCTGTATAACTTTGTTCTAGCGGTGATGTCTCTCGTAGCCCTGCTAAAATTTGGGTTAGCTGATTTTCAAGCTTTCTTTTGCTTCTCAACACAGTGAGCAACCCATCTATAACTGGCTTAAGAATGAGGCGAATTTGAATTTCCCTCACGTAGTCCTTAGCCGTCGCCTTCATCAAGGCATGACACCTGAACAAATTAAGATTCTGAGTGACAATCTCTTCACAAACTAGCTCTATCAATCGCTGAGTCACATATTCCATGACTACAGGTTGCAGCGTGAAGAGTGCTGTGCTTTTTTCTACCAACGATCGCCTTACCAGAGATTCCAGAGCCTCCAGTAAGTTTTGTAGTGGAATTGGTGATACAATATCCTCTCGTATTTCTGATAGCGAAACTGGCTTACGATTGATTGCTAGCCAGTACATGATATCCTTCTCTAAATTTGCCAAGCGCGAAAAATGCTGGTCTAGCAGATCGCGAATGCTGCCAAAAACAGCAGTGTAATGTTGCAGAAATTCAGCAACATTACCATCAAAAACATCTTGAATAGTCGTTGCAACTATCTTCAAAGCTAGGGCATTACCTGCATAACGCTCGACTAGTGCTGGTAATTGTGACTCTAAGACAGAAAAACCTTTGGCTTCAAAAATTTTTTGCCCTGCTACTACCTCTAAACCACTGAGTTGTAATGAGCGAACAGCTAGTGTTTCTCCTCCGAGTGACGCTATATCTTTGGGTTTTTCGCGTGAAGTCAGCACTAAGGAACTTTGATGCATAACTTGTCCCAATCGTTTGATCAGTAAGCCATAATCTTCATAGCCTTCTCGATAGCATCCAGCACAAGCGCCTGGTTGCAAAATAGTCTCTACATTATCTAATACGATCAGACAGCGCTGTTGTTGTAAATATTCAACTAGTTGTGATATTCTCCCATCTACACTTTTTGGTAAGTCAGTTTCTAAAACCTGCTCGTTAGAGAAAAATTGAATGAAATTTGCCAGCAGGTCAAAAAGTGAGGGAGCATTGTAGAGCGATCGCCAGATAACATACTCAAACCATCCTTGAACCTTTTGTGATAACTTGGCAGCCAGAGAGGTTTTACCAATTCCTCCCATTCCCAACAGCGCCACTACTCGACAGCGTTCCTGGATCAGCCATTGCTCTAGTAGAGTAAGTTCATCTGTGCGTCCATAGAAAATAGATACATCGACCATTTCTCCCCAATCAACGCGCTTGGGGTTCTTCAAGTCTTCCTGCCCTTTTAAATCAGAGTCTGGGCTTGTATAATCGCTTTTATCCAGTTCTAAATTAAACATCATAAACAAACGAACAAGCGTCCGTTTGTCAACCCCGGTTTCACGAGTAAGTATCTTTCTGAAAGTGACAGGAGTGATCCCAGCTTGTTCGCTTAACTCTTCTAAGGTATATTTTGAGCCATTGTTTTTCCTAAATTCCCACTCAAGTTTGGCATTCTGAAGCTTTTGCCAGCCTTCACGAGTCAGTATAAGCCCACGATTGCGTTTGGGTTTCTCCGGTTTCATAATTCCTTAGGGAGAATTGTATTTGGAGCAATAGGCTCCTACGACTAGCGTTTACGAAGGGAATTATCAGTAAATCAGAGTTGTTGCAAAACAAGCTAAATAATCGATAAAACCCTGTCAGAACACCCATTTAAAAAATCTAATTTTAGATAGTCAAAACGGAAATAGTACAAGAGCCTGAGGGACTTTAGACGTTATTAAGCAACAAGTCTATTATTAGAAAACTAAGAGTTGATTTGTAAATTTATATCCACAATCCATAATTATATTGATAAATATCTCTTGAATTGAGGCGCCAAGTATTTACTTTAATGGAAGAAAATTAAAATTTGCTGTTTTCTCTTGATTACTCAGTAGTTTACTATATAATAGTAATTGAAAAGTCATTAAAAGTCAATGACGATGGCTAGAAAAAATGCTGCTAATTTAACAATTCAATTTTCCCTTGAGGAGAAAATAATTTTGGAGGAATATTGTGAGAAAATGCAGAGGACAAAGAGCGATGTAATTCGAGAGATGGTACGCACGCTTAAAAAATACTTAGACAGTAGCCAAAGTATTTCCTAACTTTGGAAACCCATACTTAAAAAGGAAGCTGTTGTGCATCTAATGTTCCAGAATGAAGTTCCTAAATCTGCAAAATAGGCAGTTATATCTCCAATTTCTGCAACCAAGTTAAATACGCAATAGCTTATGGATTTTCAAACCTCTGTAATTTTATATATGCAACGAATGAATTCAAAAGCCGTCTTTTAACCCCAGGCTCAACACAAGGTGAAGCGGAGTCAAGCCGGGGAGAAAGCAGGGCGGCCGCATCATGTCAACAAGTAAAGTCTATTGAGAATATACTTAAAAATAATGTCATTAACTCTTGCTTATTGCGAAAATATTTGGCGATTGTTT
>NZ_JACJQM010000138.1:0-11939 GCF_014696655.1 Nostoc sp. FACHB-888
CTGGCGACGATTATGTCCAAAGCGATCGCGGCAATACTCCTCAAAGGTTTTGTGAGTAGAGCGATATAACTTGCGATCCCGTAATTCCATTAATGCCTTCCCCGCCTCAAAAAATGCCCTCTCTACTTTCCTCTCTAAATGCAGGCGATCGCTAATTTCCTGCTCGGTCAACTCTGGAACTTCAACAGCAGTAACAGTGATAGTTGCTGAGGCTGGGTCTTCTTCTTGAGCAAGATTATCTGGTGATGTGCTGTCAGTAGATGAAGAGATGGTGGATTTTTTGAGCTTTGAGGATGGTTTAGCCATGATTTCACCCTTCTTAAGGGTATTTGCTCAGACTGGCTCACTCTCATTATGGCTGTAGTCAGGGCTACAAACGCTTAAGAGCGGCTAATTTCAGCTTCTATCGCCAGAACCTCAACTAAACCCCTAAGCGATCGCTTCTGTAGAGTCACTGAAAATAGCGCAGAAGTTAATGGCTTGAGATCAAGCATCCTTTAACTCTCCATTATTCCTGGCACGCTCCAACTCTTCTTCGCAAAGGACTTCTATTAAATTTGACAGAGAACGCTTCCTAATCTTAGCTAGCCGTTCTAAGTCAGACTTTAATGCTTCGTCCAAGTAAAGCGATATTCGCTTTTTGGCTGTAACCACCGACAACACCATAGCACTACTCCAAAACTATACTTCCTCCATTGTAGCACGAGGGTAACGCTACTTTAAGGCAAAAAGGTGTTGCAGTAGCGTTAAAGTAGTGCTACCATGTGAATAAAGAAAGCGCTACCGACGGTCAATCTGAAGCGCTTTCCGTCCCGTTAGGAACTGATTTATTATGACTCACATTATCTACAGTCATCAACAGCTACAACTGAAATCTATTGCCCGACTCAAGCAAATCTACAGCGAAATCGCCTGCACAGTCGAAGTAAACGACAAACGCTGCAAGGATTCTTGGATTACTGCGATCGCTGATTATCAGTCAAGCAAGATTCAGAAACTCACCCCTGCTGCCCCCGACGAACAAGCCCTCGCTCAAGCCGAACTCGACAGCTACATCGCAACCCAAGCCCAAGCCATAGCTCCCGAACCCCTTAGAATAGTCGAAATCTCGTTTGATCATCACGAATATTACACTGGTGACAAACTGATAGCCAGCATCAGCCATGACGACAACCACTTAACGCAGCGCTGGGTAGTCATGGTCAACGATAAAGAAGTATTTCGTGCCAGCACTCTAATGCGTTGCGATCGCTTCATCTGCACTCACTACAAAGATGGCACACTGCCAGTCCAAGAAGCAGTGGGGCTCTTAGCTGGGGGCAGAGGAGAAAGATTCTCTCCCATGCACCCCGCACCCTGCTCCTTGTCCTCTTCTACTACTGAAAACTTAATCATGGCGCATATTTTCAACGAGTGCCAGAATTATGGGTTTGAAATTCTCAATGATGGCATTTACAACAACAACGGCGTGAAACTGGGGCAAGTCGGATGCACTGACGGGAACTGGTGGGTGAAAAGGCGTTATTCAGTCCAGCAGCAGTATTCTAACTCCGTGTTTGATGCTGTGCTATCGCTGTCGATGGTGGACGTGTTTACTGATGGCAAATCCATTTTTGATGAATATATTTTAGACCAACCGTTAGAACAGCTAACTGGCGATAAATTGCAACGGCTGCTGGAGAGAGCGGAGTTAGTCACAGCGTAAATATTGGGCTTCGCCTGGGAAAAGGTTTTTGGGGTTGGGGAAAAGGTAAATTTCTTCATTTCCTTTCCCTTTACCCTTTCCCCCTTCTCCTCAATAATCCTTTCATTCACCTATTCATCTATGCAACCGACAATTTCAATCCCACAACACTGGGGCTACCCTCGCTTTGCCTTGGATCAGCGTACACAACAGGGCATCATTCTGGGACTTCAATACTACCCAAATGGTACAGAATTAGCTGAACAATTTGGTGGTGGTTGGCGTTATGCGCTGATGCCTAAGAAAAATTCTGATGAATTATTCCACTTTGAAGAGAATCAAATTAAACCACTCTCCCCAGAAGAACTATTCTCACAGATACGTGCAGAGATTGAGTTTTATCAACAGCAACTTCCATTCTGCAACAACAGTTAGCCGCAATGACTGGAGGTTTCACAAATGCCTAAGACGGTTGACAACAGCTTTGACCGTAGAGCAAATCATTTGCTGCGTTCGATTCGGCTTTGTGGCGGTTGTGTTCCATTGCATCGTCTACAATTCCAATTCTCAGATTCAGTCATTCAAACTCTGCTGGATAAAGAATTGGTGCAAGTACAGAACACGGGACGCGGCTTTTTGTTGGAAATTACCGAGAATTTTTAACTCTTAATCGAAGAGGAACCAATTATGAAACTTTACGCTAAGACGATTCCACAAACTTTACCTACTTGGGCAACTGTCTTTACAAAGAGTGCAGATTTATTTGAAGTTGAAATCAACGATGAACACCCAGATTTTCAATCTCTACTTGAAGAGTTAGAAACCGAGATTGAGCCAGGAATAATGGGAGTGAAAGCTCTTGATTTATGTTCACGGCTGGGCATAGAAATGTCTAACCCTAATCTCTGCCAATTACTTGAACAAGCCCAAACGCTGATATGCGAAATTGCTACGCACCCAGACTATAAACAACTGCTGGACTTGGGATATCAACCTGATTTAAACATTGCTGATGCTCAAACTGCCCTGACTTATTTGCAATGGGAGTTAGAGCGGAGTCGAAAACCTTCTGTTTATCTGACTCCTGACTCCTGAATTCTCAACATCAGAGGAATTACCCATGAGAGTCATCGTTACAGTAGTCGAAAAAATCGTCAGTGAAGCTCACATCGATATCCCTGATGGGCTGAACAAATCTGCAATTAAGCAGTACATAGTAGACCGCTACAACACTGGGGAGATGTCCACAGATATGAACATATTTCAAGTTGAATTTGAATCTATTAGCGCTCGAATTGTCCAAGAACAGTCTGATGCTAAATCTGCATAAATATAGGAGGTAATCAGATGAATACAAAATGGACTGATGAAGAACTTGCAATTATTGAAGCTAAAGCTGAACTTTATACCCCTAAACAAATAGCCTCAATCTTAAAAAGACATGGCTATTTCCGCACGACCATTGCTATTGCTACTAAACTTTGGGCTTTAGGTTATTCTACAAGCCCCTTTCTCGATAACTATAGCAGTGCTGAAATCGCCCGTGTTCTGTGTGTGCATTCCACCACCGTTTCTGGTTGGGTGCGCCGTGGTTGGTTGAAAACTAGCCGCCGTTCTTCTAAGCGTTATCAGGTTCGTCGATGGCATCTCAAAAACTTTTTTGACAATCCTCCACAACATCTAAAAAAGCGTATTGCCTCTATTGACTCCGAAGCCATTAATTACTTATTGGGAAGAAAAGCATGATTGACAACATTAACGCACTCAAAACTAGCTGGTATCTCTCCCCACCTTGGGGTCGAACAATTCCACCCGTTGAGGTAAATTTGCTGGAAAGAGTTTACCTACGAACCACGAGAACATTCGGCTATTGCTGCGGTATGCAATGGAAGCATGAAACTTGGCTTTACTCAATTGATTGCCGTGATGAAATACTCCACGCCACACAAAATCAAATTATCGGTACTGGAGAATTAGAAGCTATCAAAGTGCAAAAACCTACTTTTGTTCTGGGCGAAAGAGTGATGCTCTGTTCTCACGACAAGGGAACAAAACAACGGCTCATTCTGGGGATTGGGCTTGTGAATGATTCTTGGTTTTACGTTGTTGAATTGGTGTCGCCAACCTTAACTCAATCACGAACTATATATAATCGCTTCTCACTAATTGGTGAAAAAAGTTTAGTGCGGGTAAATGTTTAATTCTCTCTAATCACACAACGAAAAATTATGTCGCAAATTGAAATCAGCCAAATCATCGAACAGATATCTGAAGAGATTGAAGTTGACACTAATGGTCAGGCTAAAGCCAGTATTCGAGCAACTGCAAGACTGGCTGGGGTCAGCGCTGTGGCAATTCTCAAGACCTTAGACAGCGTTAACCTAGAACCTTCTAAACTGGCTCAAATGCTTATGGATTCAGGGTTTGAAGCTGTTAACCTAACCGAATGGAGAACCGATGGAATCCCTGATATAGCAATCGCAATTATCTTAGAGTACTACGCTTACGAAGCTGGTAGATACTGCACTAAACAAGCCAGATTAGTATGCCGTTCATTCAACACCATCGGCATTCGGGCGTGGATTCAAGATAAATTAGGCTGGACTAAACCCGTCTCTAATAGCGAAACTGCGATGACCCAAATACAGTTACTCGCAGCGATCGCACAACAGATGGCACAGCAAGAACAATATTTACTGGAGCAACAACAGCAACAAGCTCAAATCTTGGCGAGACTCAAAGCGGTTGAAGTTGAGCAAGACAGAGTAAACACCCCATGCGGTCATAAATATAGTGTTGTTGGTTTCGCTAATCTTCAAGGTTTAGAAATATCGGTAAAAGAAGCGGGTACTAAAGGTCGAAAAGCCAGTGCATTGTGCAGAAAACAAGGAATAGAAATAGAACGCATTCATGACCCACGCTTTGGAAAAGTTGGTTTGTATCCAGAAAGTATTTTGGTTGAGGTTTTTAAAGCCGAACAGAACTAACAGCAGTTTCAAAATTTGAGAGAACTATCATGCAACAACTTAATTTATTTGCTGAATTAGCCCCAGTTTTACCAATCACTTACTACCCCGATTTCTTAACTCAGGAACTTGCAAACGAACTCTACCAACATTGCTTGAAACTGGAGTCGCAGCAAAATCAAATCAGGATCGCGGGTAAAACAATGCCTGTCCCCCGCCTCGAATGTATTTACGGGGACTACGGATGTGATTACCTTTACTCCAACAGCGTATTTTTAAAACCACTATGCTGGACAGAAGCTCTGTCTAGCTTACGGGACAGAATCACTGCGTTGACTGGCTACAAGTTCCGCATTGTCATCGGAAATCAGTACCGCAGTGGACAGGACAGCATCGGCTGGCATTCCGACAATGAACCATCGATGGGATATAAGCCAGCGATTGCATCAGTCAGCCTGGGGTCATGTCGCAAATTCCAAATCAAACCGAGAGATGGCAAACCAACCGACTTCTGGCTCGAACACGGGAGTTTACTTGTGATGCACCCTGGCTGTCAGTCTACTCATCTGCACCAAGTCCCCAAAACCAAGAAAGTTGTTAGCACGCGAATTAATTTGACCTTCCGACCACACACAGGAGGCGGGAAATAACGCTGTAGCTGGCTATTGAGGATTTCATAGCCAGTACAAGCTCTCACAAAAATTTTAACCGGCGGCATGGGTGCAATGCCGCTTCATTTCCATGCGTCAAAAAACAGAGGAAATATGCGTATAATCGAATCTGATTCTCAAGCAAAACATTTACAAGAATGGCGAGGCAGCGGAGTTGACCAAGAAATCATTGCTCTGAATGTGCGTTCGCTGTCTGGGACTTTACCCTACGAATATCTCCTCTACAGTCCCAAAATCTCCCGCCGCAATGATGGACGACTGCGTGATCGCGATTTAAAGAAGTACCAGCACATTGAATTAGGCGGCTGGTGGTGCAGTGGAATTGACCCCCTCAACAACTACGTCAGTATGATGTGGGGCTGTTTCAAACCCGACCACCCCAGACGCGACAGCCAAAAGATCCACAAGTTCATCAAGTACGAACACCCATACAGAGAAGAGACACGCGCTTTCTTCCTCTTAGTCCCGAATCGCATCTGGGTGAAAGTTTCCAATCGTAGCGGCATTGCCATCACCGAAGAAGACTTGCAGCATCCTGGGGGTTTCTGGCATTGGGTTTGGCGGCACAACGTACCAGTGACAATTGTTGAAGGTGTCAAGAAAGCGGGGGCATTACTGACTGCTGGTTATGCTGCGATCGCTATCCCCGGTGTTAACGCTGGATACCGCACTCCTACTGATGAGTATGGTACAGCTAATGGCAAACCATACCTCATCCCAGACTTGAAACATTTCGCAACACAGGGGAGACAGGTTAACATTTGCTTTGACCAGGATAATAAACCTGAGACAGTCCAACGGGTAAGAACCGCTATCAGTCGTATGGGACGGCTGCTGGTAAATGAGGGTTGTTCGCTGCGAGTGATTGATTTACCTTTTGGACAAGAGAAAGGTGTTGATGATTTTATCGTTGCCAAAGGGCGGGAAGCTTTTGACGCACTCTACAACACGGCTGTTGCACTGGAGTTATGGGAGATTAAGCTGTTTACCTTGTTGACTTACCCGCCTGCGATCGCACTTAACCAAAGATTCCTCGGACAGCTTCTCGTCCCCGAAGGTGAAAAGCTGATTATCCTTAAAGCTCCCAAAGGTACTGGTAAAACTGAATGGCTGGCAACGGAGGTGGCGAAAGCTCATGACCAAGAGAGACGGGTATTAATAATCACCCATCGCATTCAACTGGGTGAGGCATTGTGCAATCGCTTCGGTGTTAACTATGTTACCGAAGTCCGCACGAATGAAACAGGCACATTGTTGGGATACGGGGTGTGTGTTGATTCGCTGCATCAGGAAAGTCAGGCGCGATTCAACCCTAATGACTGGTCAAATGATGTGATTATTATCGACGAGTGCGACCAAGTATTCTGGCATTTGCTTAACTCTGGTACAGAAGTGCAGAAGCGGCGTGTGTCCGTTCTCAAAAACTTCAAACAACTGGTGCAGAATGTTTTAGGCAGCAGCCAGGGAAAGATTTACTTGTCTAGTGCCGATGTCTCAGATACTGATGTAAAGTATGTTTTATCACTCGCTGGTGAATATCGGGTTAACCCGTTTGTCATCGTCAACAATTATCGGCACGTATCTGGCAATTGTTACAACTACTCTGGCAATAACCCGAAGAATCTCATCGCTGCACTCGACAAAGCCATTGCTAAAGGTGGGCATCATTTACTCTGCTGCTCTGCTCAAAAGGCAAAATCCAAATGGGGAACCCAAGCTTTGGAAGAACGTTTTCGTCGGAAATACCCAGAATTGCGAATCCTGCGAATAGACAGCGAATCCGTTGCTGATCCTTCTCATGCGGCTTTCGGTTGTATCGCTCATCTGAATGAGATTTTGACTCAGTATGATTTGGTTATCGCATCTCCAAGTTTAGAAACTGGAGTCAGCATCGATATTCGAGGACATTTTGATGCTGTTTGGGGTATTTTTCAGGGAGTGCAGCCGGTTAACTCTGTGCGTCAGATGTTGGCAAGGGTTAGAGAAACTGTTGATCGTCACATTTGGGTAAGAGAGTGGGGGATGTCGGTTGTGGGCAATGGCTCTACATCCATCGGAGGATTGTTGAGAAGTCAGCACGTTGCAACACAAGCGAACATTGCGCTGTTGTCGGCGGCGGATAATGACGATTACAGCTTTGTTGATCAGAATTTTCAACCGGAGTCATTGCAGACTTGGAGCAAGCGTGGCTCTGTCATTAACGTAGAGATGCGGCGCTATAGAGAATCTGTGCTTGGAGGATTGGTCGAGGATGGTTACACCGTTATTGATGCCGACGATGCATCAGATGATGAGAGTGGGGCTGTAATCGAGTCGGTTAAAGCGGCTAGTCAGGAATTGTATACTGCTGAGTGTCAGGCGATCGCGCAAGCTGATGAACTTTCCCAAACTGAACTGAAAAAACTGCAAGATAAAAGGGCGAAAACGAAAAATGAACGGCATCAGCAGCGTAAGGCGGAATTATCCCGTCGGTATGAAATTGACGTGACCCCTGAGCTTGTAGAGAAAGATGACGATGGGTGGTATCCTCAGTTGCGGATGCACTATTATTTGACGCTGGGGCGAGAGTTTCTGACGAATCGTGATTCAAAAAGGGTTAAAGCTCAATTAGAAGCAGGGGAGAATTCAATTTGGAAACCGGATTTTAACAAGGGGCAACTTTTACCTGCTGTACTGTTACTGGAAAGCCTGAATATATTACAGTTTCTTACACCAGACGTTCAGTTGCGGGGATCTGATGAGAAGATGCTGGAGTTTAAGGCGCTGGCTGTAACACATCGGCACGTTATTAAGAATTACCTGAATGTGACTATCTCGGAAAAACTCACCCCAGTGGCGATCGCACAGAAACTACTTGCGAAGATTGATTTGAAGTTGGACTATGTTGGTCGGCTTGGTTCACGAGACAATCGGGAGTGCGTTTACCAGTTTGTGCCTGTTGATGATCAGCGTGATTCGATTTTCGGACAATGGCTCAATCGAGATGAAGCATTAAATCGTGAGTTGGTGTCAGTCACGAATAATATAGTTTTGTCGACACCAGTGATTGACACAACCTCCCAAATATTAGAAGAGGTAGTGGAAAGCCCCCAAGGACAAGCCTGGAAAGGGCTGAAACTGAAAATGCAGCAAGGCTTGGAAAGCGCTGGCTCCTTCTACAATCAGTTAGTCTCCACAATTGGCTCGGCTGTTGGAATTGCTGATGGTGAGCCTTACTGGAATGGGTATCTGAACCAGTGGCAGGTTTGGGTTAACTTTGGGAGCGGATGCAAGTCTGTGGTCTGCGATTGGTTGGTGGCAGTGTAGGTCAAAGTAGTTCACTATTCCATCAAAACAATTACTCTGAGTCGGTTATTGTGCAGATTCTGAGTTTGGGGCAAATAATCTCTCTTGCAAAGCCATTGAAAAAAACAATTTTGTGTTCGTTATCTCCTCCGTCTCCTAAAGTAACTCGTTTAAGGATGCTCATCTTTTTCATCTCAGAGATGGTATTCTCAGAGAAATCCAATTCATGTCTACAGTCGCAACGAAAGGATGATGGAAATAGTTCTACTGCCATCTTGCACACCAGGATAAACGCCACCAAATGCTACCACACTCTATGGAACGGAACCTGGGTCATTATTATGTAACAGTCTTTGTAAATAATCTGATACTGAACTATCCCAATAACAATTTATATACATGACTCATAGTCTGCAAATTCCTTTAAATAATCAAGAATAGAAGTACCAAATTCATCATTAGAAACTTCATTCTTGAGCAGTAGATTTGTAACTCCGGTTTCACCCCTTAGATGAGCAGCCGCAAGGATGCCAGATTGTGTAATTTTGGCTCCTTGCAGTTCCTGTCCAATGAACTGTTCAATGGAACGTCCATTTGACTGAAGGATTTGACTAATTCGATTCGAGTTCAAGCTAAATGCCTCTTTGATTGCTGTCTCTTGTACACCATTCTTGTTTTGCATAAATTCTTCCCTACTATTAATTTCATTTTTACCTTTCCAAGTACCACGCCAATAATTCTTATCTACGCCGTTACCTCCACCGTTATAAGGATTTTCAACTTGGTAGTACCCAAGCTCTATAAGTAGTGTTTCACCAAATTGGTACTTACCAATAAACCCTAAAGCATTTTCAATGTCATAAGGTGGAGTTTGCTGTCCTGTTTCTCTTATAGCAAGAGCTGATAAAAATTGTTCACAGCTTCCTCGATTCTGAGCAATAAGATTGTTCCTCGTGATGTTGTTAGTAATCGAGGATGTGCTGTAAGCATAACTAGCTTCACACGTTACGAATAATCCAGTCAGAAGCGAAGGCAGAATCAGTTTTGTAGCTATGATTTTATCTAACTTTAGGTGAGCAGCTTGTGTCCTACAAGATAGGTTCATGATGTTTTAGCCTATTGTCTCTTGGTTTTACAAACAGTGGGTTCGGTATTTAGTACTCTTCAGCATTAGCTTTGTACTTGATGCCAAAACAACGAAAAATTTGGAACCGGCATCACATACACACAGGGCAAACACAAGTATCAACCCAACCCTCGCTCATGTTACTTTAATATAAATCGATAAAGCTTTGGTAAAGAGTTCAGTAATTCATGCTTTACTATTTCGTCTCCCCAGCTTTTTTAGAGACAGCAATTGCACCAACTCCAAACAATAGACCTAGTAGGGAAGTGGGTTCTGGTACTGATGTATATGAAGAACTCAGGGTAATATTGGCAGCAGAATCTTGATAGATGTATGTTCCTGCCCGTCCCACTGCACCCGTCAAGGTAATTTCAGAGCTTGAAGTTCTTTCTAGGGTATATCTTGGAGCATCAAAAGCAATACCAAAATCAACTACTAAATTCCAATTCGACCCAGAATCAAGCTCAAAATCGACATCTGGGGTTAAGTTACCGCCATTAGTAGGGACTCTCTTCAAATTTAGGTCTAGATTGTTGACGGATAGCTCCCAATCGCTCAAAGTCCCGTTCTCTGAGTAAACCACGAATCCAGAATATTCGCTTTCTTCTGGCAAAGAGTTCGTAAGGAATGGGCTAGTAGCATCGACTAAAGTAAAATCACCTGAAAATTCTTGTCTAGTTAGAATAGCTCCCAGCACTGGAGTAGCATGAAATACGCTTGCAACTACCAAACCAATCACGGCAACGCTAACTTTAGGGAGTCGAACTTGATTCATGGATTAGGTATGCTATCTAAAATTGTTGAAGGTATGCTATCACATCGGGAGCAACTTAAGATACATTCGATACACCAAAAATTTCTGCGATGTGCGGTGTTCTCGAAGAATCGCTCAAGCCAAGAAATGGGCAATATATTAAAGAATTACTCAGTACCCTAACGAGTGATGAGCGTTGCGGTGTGATGCTGGAGTTTGAAGACGCAAGCCCTGACAAATTTGCTCAATTGCTGGTAGATGCCCCACAGTGGACTGAATGGATGGCTTAAGAAAGTTAGGCAAGCAACTGTGTTGTTCCGTCAAAATTGGAAATATCCACGCCTTGAGTGAGGCTTTGGGGATAACTTGCCTTGAGTGGACGCGACGCCAGAAGATTGTGCTGGTGAATTATCGAGTGGGATAGTTTGTAAGTAGGTGGGCGGAAAAATTTATAACTATGTAACGAAAATTTAATCAGAGTAATTAGAGTCAAATTTAATACGTTGCGTACTGTAGTTGCCTTTTTCTCCCCTAGCTTTAACGCCATCCATCACGGCGTAAGCGAGGTCTAACTCGTCATCAAATATTTGCCCACATAGTTCGTCTTTTTTAAGGTCTGCCACTCCAATTCAATTGGGTTCATCTCGGAGCAGTATGCGGGCAAGAAAAAGATGTACAAACCCATGTTTTCCCACTTTGACCATAACTTTTGCACTTCAAGACATCGGTGTATCGATCCGTTATCCTGCACAATTACCCTAGTGCGCCCAGTTTTTTGAGCTTCAGTCGCTTCAATCTCCATCATTTCGATGTACGATTTACGACTAATCCCACCAATAACCAGACCGTAAACAAAGCTGATTAAAGGTTGAAGAAAGCCGATAATACTTAATCTCCGTCCACGATGCTTAGTTTGCTCTAAGCGTTTTTGCTCACCTTTGAAGTAATAGGTGTAACCTGGTTCGCTCCATACACAAAACCCTGATTCATCTAGATACTTTAGGTCTATTTCTCCAGCCGCAGCAGATAATTCCAACATATCTAGGTCTGCTTGTTTGTTTGCTCGTGCTATCGGGTTTTGCTTGCCTTTGTGACTCTTCCTTGCTCGCTTCCAATTGACCCCCTTTTTTTGAGTACCCGTCTTAATCTATCGGGACTCAGTTTAATTGAGCGATCGCGTTCTAATTTTTGTGCGAGTTGAAGACTATTGTATGTACGCGGTTCTTTTTTCAGGCATTCTTCCAAAAATATGATGTCCTCTTCTTGCCATTTTGACTTTCCTCCTCGACCCGGTAGTTCCCAAAGTCCTTCTAGACCTTTGCTTTTCCAGCTGTGTAAAACCTCTCTTACCGGAATGGCACTAAGAAAAGCCGAAACACTTGTGGGTTAAGCAGTTTGCAATTGTTTACGTAATTCATTCCGGGGTTTGGTCATTAAGGGGTAAGCTTTAGGG
>NZ_JACJQM010000139.1:0-11974 GCF_014696655.1 Nostoc sp. FACHB-888
GTGATGTTTTTTCTGTCAGACGTTCCGCGATTACAACTATCGCTATAAATACCCCAGGCATCAATCTTTTTAGTTATCTCACCCCATTCAGATTAAGAAAACCAATCATTATAACACAAAATCAATTCTGCAAGAGGTCTAATACAGTACCAGGACGATTGAGTTCTTCTAATTCAATAAAGACATTTTCACTACCTGGAAGCAGTATTCGACGAGAGAGGAAGTAATAACCACTGGTGCCATCAGGAGCAATGGTATCCCGTTGAAACCCTTCTAGCTGGTTGCCATAAAAACCTGTAATTTGTAGATTTCCTAAGTTGTAGTTAGCTTTAAAGCCGTGGAGTTGACGGGTGATAGCAGTAAATTGCTGTGACGAACGAGCAAACTCTTCAGTGTTGTAGTCACCCCACATCGCATAATCAGGGGCAGCTCCCAAGATGCCAGTCGAGCGTTCTAAACGTAAGAATACGCTGTCAGTTGAAGGAGTAATGACATCAACTCTAGAGCTATCGCCGTAGACAGGATAGTTTTGCTCATTAAATTGATATGTTCTAAAAAGGCGATTATCACAGTTGCAGTCTTCATTAAGGCTGCGAGAACTGTTGTATGCACCTGTAAACAACCACTCGCCAATTGCCCCAGTCGCAAATATTGCTGAATGGAAATCTAATTGTGTTTTGTTATTTTCATCGGGACGCAAGAAATCACGGAAACTTCCGTAATAATTTGTACCTCTAGCGCCCAAACGCAAATCTATTACCCCAGTGACCAAACTAGGACGTAGTGCCGTTTCAAATTGTAGTTGGGTAAAAGCTTCTAGACTGCTAGTAGTCGCTTGAATTCGCACAGTTTGCGCCTTCAAATCTGACCGCAGATTTGCTGTGAATTGCCCTGCCTTTGCCTCTACTTGGAATCCTGGTTGATCGGGTTTGAAGTCTTTCCCAACAAACTCGCCAGCTGTGGATATTAAGGTAACAACAGCATCTTGGTTAGCACGATTACGATTTTCATCGATGAGTTCACCTCGAATTGTTGCCGTGGAACGTGCATCAGCTGGGATGCGAGCCTCAACCGTTTCCAGCGTGAGTTGCTTCGGTGTTCCTCGCGCTACTACCCGTATCGTCACAGGCGGTTCTGTCGCACCTAATACCTGTGCAGAGATGGTGTTTTCTCCTTCTTTTAAAGAAACACCAAACCATGTCTGTGTTACCAATTTGGTATTAATATCTGTTTCTGTGCGTCCAATTAACGAGGTCTCTACTAACGCACCATTCACCCGCAATTCTATTTGAGTGCCGGGAGAGAATTGCAATATTACTGTTGTAGTTGGCCCATCTACAATTGTGTTATCCGTCGGTGTAAGGATTTTTACCGCTATTGAGGGGGTTTGGGCAATTGAAAACTTGGAAGATTGAGAGGAAATCTCTTTTTGTCGCTTTGCTGTCATTTGCGGTAAATCTACATCTACCTTGGTATCATCTACTGCTGGATGCAAAATTTTAGTTGCGGTTTGCTTGTTATTCAAAGCATTCCTGAGCCGAGCTGAGGTATTTGTTAGCAGGGAGGCTGCTGAAGTATTGGGAAGAGACGAGCTAGCACTAATCTTTTCTTCTTGTTCAGTTGTCTGTGTAATATCCTGTTTAACTGTTTTTACCGGAGTCTCTGATTGCTCAAAAAATTCGGCTTTTGCTATAGTTGGATATGCAACCAAGCTGACAGAAAATGCCATAACCCCCAGCCGAAACTTGAAACTACTTGAAGGGTGCAGTCTGGGTTTCATTTCTTTACTTCCTCCTGGAAGGTACGGGTGACTGCGAAGTTCATGCGTACCATCCCACCAGGCTGTAAACGCACGAGGCGAGATTGGCTATTGCGTTCGCGGAATTTTTTGTTGGGAGCTAGGGTATAACCAGGTAGGCTGCTGAAGTCTAAGACACCTGTGTGGCTTCCAGGTAACACGTTGGCTAAGGAAAACAGACCTTTCGGGTCTGTGGTGATGCGGTTACCATCCTGCATAAAAATCACGGCATTAGGAACTCCCGGCTCACCAGGCTGTTGTTCCCCGTCAAAGTTCTTATCTACGAACACGCGACCGATGATGGTGCCGCAGTCAGAGACAATTCCTGGTCGAATTTTCAACTGATGAGTTGCGGGACCATCTTTGGCGCTAAAACCGTTGTCAACCCGTTGCAAGTTAACGATCGCACTGTTACGACCCGTACCCCGTACAGAGTCAGGGGTTAGTTGGGTAGCGTAAGCAATATTCAGCACTCTCTCCGGTTGAATAGTAGCGTCTGTCCTGAATGTCACCGTGGTTCCATTGCGTTCTGAGGTGATAGTCACTGGCTGACCGTCAATTTCTCCCCGGACAGAATTGGGCAAGAAGTTGAATCCCAAAGGTAAATTGTCGCTGACAACTACATTATTCAAATTCACATCAATTAAATTTCTGACCGAAATGCGGTAAATTACCGTATCTCCAGGTTCAGCAGTAGCGCGATCGCCTGTTTTGACAATCTGCACTTGGTTGGGTTGACACAGATTTGTGGTCAAATTAAACGCTAATAAGTCCAGTCCTTGAAGTTCGGCATTTTCAATTAAGACAGCTGTGTCCTCTACCCTAGTGTCACCTGTACGATTGATTGGCTGACCATCTAAAGAAGTAGCAACATACTGGACAATATTGCCGCCTGTGTTTCCAACGATTTCAATCTTGATGCGTCGCTGTCTATAAATTGAATTTGGCGGTGGATTAACTACAAGAATATAGGTTCTACCAACATTGGTTTGACCCTTGTTTGAATCGAATAGAAAATTGTATACACCCGCAGGATTATTGCTAATGAAGTAAGGGTTAGCGTTCTCAATATTCGGCGCTTTCCCACTAGGAACTTTGTTGTTAGGAATATCGGGCAACTCTGTCCGGGTCAGGGGAACTAAATTTCCTAGTTCTGTCCCCGTTGGATCGTTAGAGTTAGGTTCGTACAAACCGACAGAAAAACCTGTATAGTCAGGTAAAACTTCGCTACCGCAACCTAAAATTCGTCCTAATGGGTCAATTAAGGGGCCAGAGTTGGCTTGAATTTGACTAGTAGTTCCTTGAAATGTATTATTAGTAGAATCTGTATAAGTATAAGTAGCTTGGTTTGTAATAGTTGAAGGCACAACCCGGTTATCAGCTGGTTGCGCTATCCCAGGTAAGGAACTATGCAAAACACTTGCGACCAAAACGGTTGCCGTTAACCGCTGGAACCAGCTTTTGCACATATGAATCTGGTGTCGCGACTTTTGACGGCGCACTGAACTTTTCTCCTATTTGACTTCACGGTTCGGGTTCTGGCAGTAACAAATTTCACAGGGTGTATCTGTCAAATCGGCAACCGTTAAAATACCTGGACTGGTAGTGGGCAATACTCATAGCAAGGGGCTAGGTATTGGGGGCTAGTTACAAGGAAAGAGATATAGTCATAAATTCTTTCAATCCCCAATCCCCATTACCTCTTATCCCCAGAGGAAGCCACAAGTTCCCCAATCCCTAGTCCGTACTCTTAACTTGTTTTTCTCACGGCACCTGTACCTCATAAGTCCCCTTGACTGTAGTCTTCGCGGGGATAGATTCGCCAAAACCCAAGCGAATGTGAGTGTAGGCTGTAGCTGGAGCAGGACGAGATTCTACTTTGCCGTTAAGGAGAGTGACTTTAACAGTGGGATTTTCTACAAAGCTGCGTCCGCCATCAATGCTGTAGATAATCTTTGCTCCTTTGTTAGCATTGACATTTGCAGATTTCAACTTATACACCGTTCCTTGAGGAATGGGTTGATTAATAGTGAGATTCTTGACTGGGCGATCGCCTCTGTTTTCACCACTGACTGTGTAACGCAACACATCTCCTCGTTGCACCACAGCTTTACCTTGTAGTGGTTGCCAAGTTACCTTTTCCTTACCCTGCCCATCTTTTTGCACAACTTGCTTTTGTGCATCCAAACGCAACTGTACTTGCCCTTTAGCTTGGGTATTTTGGGCGATCGCACTTCCTGAGTGCCAGATATTCGCTACTCCAGGAATTTGGCTAATAAATGGTGTAGTTGCAATCAAGGCGATCGCTCCTATACTTGCAATAGAAACACGCTTCATGTAAATAACCCCTTTAAACTTCAACTTTTAGAATTTTGATTGGTGATTAGCCCCCCTTAGAAGAGGGGTGGGGGGATCAAAATGCGATGTACATAGGGAAGACCCCCCTTAGCTCCCCTTAATGAGAAAAACAGCTGACGTTAGTTCACCCTGCGTTGGAAGATAAATGTTCGTTCTCCACCTGGTGCAACATTGCCCGCATTGTCCACATACCTGGTAACATCTAAATCAGACGTGTTTGTTGTCGTGTTTCCCTTGAAGAAATTAATGGTTACGCCAACAGAAGAATCTGTAGCTGAACCCGGAACATTGCTGGTGTCAATTTGATTATTGTTATCTCTATCCAGCGCCCAGTTGTTCAGACCATCCCCAACAGTAGTAGAGAGAGCACCATCTTCAGTAATCACGACATTGTTGGCTGTCAAAATCGAGTTATTACTTCCGTCTGTGGGCTGGACTTCAGAAATGTTACTGTACCTAATTCGGTACTCAATAACGTTTCCTTGAGCGGGTGTTCTTGCGACATCAGCCACATTTGGATTGGGATCAATAGATGGCAAGGGTCCACCAGTACCATCAGGATCAAAAGCTGGTGTTGAGTTAAAATCACCCTGGCCGGCTCCCACAGCTGGACCAGTTCCTTGCAGAACTCTAGACTCTTTAACCAGTTTTAGGAAACCTGTGTAAACCCGATCAATCGTTGTATTCCTACCAGTTTCTGCGCCTAAACCAGCGATTGTATCATCAACGAAGGCAGTGATAGGTACTGGGTAGCCTCTGAGGATATTATCGTCAGCGGAGAGGTTGGTGCCACTTGGTAGATTAACTTCTACGGAGTAGTCGATCTCGCCGTTTACTGGCACATTAGGAATAGTAATGTAATCAGCCGCATCATTAATTTGGCTACCATCACTCAGCAGGAATTCAGTGCCGCTCCAAGTATAGACTTTTTCCTGATTCAGATACTTAATAGTTACCGTCGTTGTTGGTGGCAAATCAGCGACATTAGCTGGTGGGGTAGGAAGTAGGGAAATGTCGTTTGCCTGGGTACTAGCATTTGTTAGCGTGTTATTGAAGGTGACAACCGCCGGATCTACAGTTGATCCTGGTCTTGTATTCGCAGCAATCGCTGAAGATTTATTGGTGAAGTCGGTATTAGGGTTATTACCTGGACCAATAGCATTTGGGAAATCTTCTGGTCCATTTTGGACTGTGGCAGTAATTTGTGTCACTACGGTACTACTCGCTTCACCACCTGGACCAGCTCCTGTGTTATTATTGCCAGTGTCAGTGCCAGTAGTGGTTAAGTCAGCGTCGTTGTTAATATAGCCGTCGTCAATTGGGGTAGGATCTGCGTCAGGAATGCCGTCATCATTTGCATCTGTCCCCGGAGGCGTAGAACCATTGTAGTTGCTGGGATTTTGGTCACCAGATTCGTCATATATAAACCTATCTGGAATACCATCCTCATTGGTATCTGTATTTTCTACACCATTGCTTTGACCAAACAATTGGGCAATGTTACTGACCGTTAATGATGTTCCAGTGAAAGTTGATCTAACTTTAACCTGAATCGAGAAATTGATTGCTGGTGAATTAGGAGCAACAGAAGTGACACTGGCAGCCGGGTTGTTGACAAAACCGACGCGGGTTACTGTCGTCAGGTTAGTAGATGTAGTGAGTACTTGCCAAGTAGCAGCATTGGCATTGGTACTGATGGGATCTGTAGTGTAAACTGCTTGCCAACCAGCCGGTGCAGTCGGTACAACCGCCAATTGAGTATCTAGAGGAATAGCATCAGAGACTAAAATGCGAGGTTCGTTAAAGCCTTTTATAAGCGTACCCGTTAATGCAGCTGGGTTAATGCCTTTGTTTGTTGGATCAGTTGATTGTACTTCTAGGCTCAAGTTATAACTCAGTGTGTCATCATTGATTTTTGCGGTACCACCATCGTTGACGCCACTAGATGTCTTGAGTACTTTAGCAAAAGCGTAGCTTGACGCATTGACAGTCGCTTCTACAAAAGCACTAGCCTCACGCACAAGGTTAGCAGGGTCGCCAGCAATGTCACCATTTGTTGTACCAGTGTTATCTACCGTGTAAACGTCACCAGTGTTATCGATTCGCAGCTGGTTCTGAGTATTAGTGCTAGTGCCTGTGTTACCTAAAGTAACTCTAATTACTTGAGTAGCACTAGCGCCAGCATTAACGGTAACCACAGCACGCACAAAAATAGAACCGTCAGCGGCTATTGAAGGTGTATCGGCATCGTTGATTGTTGTCCAGCCATCCGTACCATTTAAGCTGTATTCTAGTCTGAGAACTGTACCAGGACCAGTGATACCTACGTTGTTGCTGGCAGGAATGTGGAACTTCGTGGGGTCGTTACCAACGTTATTCACCCTGAAGTTATAAAAAAGCTGATCACCAGATACTACTGTGCCCTGGTTCTCATCTACAAAACTATTACCTGTAATTGTGATACCAGCTACTTCTGCCACTGTAACGGTAACCGTGTTAGAAGTGGCGTTGAGTGTTTGGCCATTGCCGTCTTCGTAGGTTGCTGTAGCTGTGTTGCTAATTACTTCGCCCGCTTTGGTGCCTTCAGCTAATACAGGTGCAACAAATTGGAAAAGGCTATTACATAATAATCCTGCTGCTATTAGAGATCGGTAGCGCTTACGCTGGTTGTTGGCAGATTTATTTAGGTTTAACATGGAAGCAGTTTATTTGTTTGCTGGACTTTTATCCTGGGTTTACACGCAGGGTAAGGTTCGGCAATTTCTTAAAAAATTACCGATTACGCCAATCCCAAACGTTAGCATTTAGGGAATGCATACTTGATGAGTTAAATTTGTTACTTATCTCAAAAAGTATATTGAAGCAATACACAGAAATAAATCGCATATCCTATCCGCCTTCAGCCTTGATAACTAAAGCTTATAGCTATAGATACGGATAAATTGCTCTTTCTTGCCGCCGATTGCTCGTACAAGTAGAAATATAAATTTAACTGTAAAAATATACTTCAGTATAAATAACGAATTCATTCAGCGAGGATAAATTTTGTATGAAGATATACTGTCTCGTTGATGAATATAACTATGTAGTACACAAAGAATATGCAATGATTGACTCGGCCATCGTGCGTATCCACAGTTCTGACTTTTCCCGTTAAGCCTCTTTTGCAAGCTGCCAACCCTCTCTACGTTCGCGCAGCGTGTCGCAAACAGACGCTACACGAACACAGAGTCCGTGCAATTTTAACGAAGGTGCTTACACTGAAAGTCTCGGTGTAACCTGTGTTAAAGAAGGAGGGTTAAACGAAGTAGCTAAGAAGATGAGAAGGTAACTTAGCTTATATTTAATCTCAATTATGAGAATTTTATACTGTGCGTTTATCTGCTTATACCCAAATAATTTAGCAGTTGGTGATTTGAGATGATCTTCAGATTTATGACCCAAGAAATACTTCTGCGTCATGAAATAGCAATTGTATGAACGCCAGTGTATGTTCAAAAATCAGTGTTAAATCTGCCCTAATCTACAATCCCATATTCTTGTTCAATAAAACCTAATAGTTTTTCCTCAAATCCAGTCAAATACGGACGTTTCAACTCTCCTAAACACTTCAAAACTGCCTCTACTGGTGCTTCTAACTTGCCACTGTCCCGTAACCTACTGATGCGATCGCTAATCTGCCGCATCTGCTGACATTCCGATTCCAAGTAGTTCAGTGGCTTCAGGTGGTCGATTCTCGCAGTGTACTCTCCATCCCACATTGCGACTGTACAGCTAAATTCGCCCACATGGTTGACTATCCCCCAACATCCGCCTTTCCCTCGTAAATCAGGATTATCCTTGGCAATAATTTGGCAGACTTCCCCAACACGATAAGGATTTGGCGCTTTAATACGTTCCATAATCCGTTGTACTACATCGCCTACAACTCTAGCAGATGGTACTTTACCTCCAGCTTCTTCCACTGCCGTCTGCCATACTTCCCATTGCTGTTGAGGTTCCAGCTTTGTTATCGGTCTAACTTGGCGTTCACTCGTAGGCAAAATTTGTGTCCCAATGGGACACATTTCCTCATTTTCAGTTTGTGTCCCACTGGAATAAATTTCTGCATCGCTTGATTCAGTTTCAGTTTGTGTCCCATTGGGACACATTTTCATCAGATTATCAAACACAGCCGAAGCTTCGATTAATCTATAAGGATGACGGCGCTGAAATCCAAACCTGTCCTTGCAATACTCCTCAAAAGTGCTATGGGTGGAACGGTAAAGACGGCGATCACGCAATTCCATCAACGCCTTGCCAGCTTCAAAAACCGCTTTTTCCACTTTTCTTTCCAAGTGTAGGCGATCGCGCTGTTCTTCTTCTGTCAACTCTGGAACTTCAACAGATGTAACGGTGATTGTTGCTAAAGCTGGGTTTTCTTGACCAGAAATATCTTCATTTGCAGAATCAGGTGGTGTTTTTGAATCATCAGAAGCGGCAGAGGTGGATTTTTTACGCTTGAGGGGTGGGTTGTTCATGCATCCACCTTTTTTGGTTCAGTGGCATTGGCTCAAAATCAATTACAGATAGATTTTCGGTGTGCTAACTTGCAGCGATCGCCTCTTTGGAAGAACTAAAGTTAGGGTCAGAGGATTGATAGGCTGGAGGTCAAACATTTTCAGACTCCAGTTCCGCCTGTACTAGCTCATCAAAAGTACAGTTGTAGACTTGCATAAGTTTTTGAAGTCCCACAGGGGTCATCCGGAGAGCTGTTTTCAATTGATCCCAGTTCCGAACTGTAGAGACGGCTACGCCAAGCTCCACAGCTATTTCTTCTGCTCTTTTTCCTACCCTTAGCCTTAAACCCAACATCCCACTTGCAAATGGGTTCAAATTCATGGTTTGATTGAGCGGTGGATTAAACCAGGCAATTAAAGCTGCTTCTATTTGAGAGAGTAAAGATACATCATCTATATGTAAGTTGGAGAGCCGAATACCAACTATCTCATGCAATTCAGGATACTTGTGGTGTAAAGCCCATCTCGCCTTTGGATTAATTGATCGCCCAATGGATTGAATTTGTCCATCAAGGTCGATAGGAAAATAAATGCAAGGGGTAGTAGGTAACTGTGATCGTTCGTGGAGAAATACTGAAGGTAAAGCAAGAGGATCGATAGTGGTAGGATTAATCGCCATTTTTTAACTCCTGGGCTGGTATCCATTTCAATAAAGTATCTGGTTGTATTTTGTATTGACTGCAAATCGCGTCCATGACATCTCTGCCAAGATACTGAGCGGAATTGTTGTACAGGTTATATGCGGTAGTGCGGCTAATCCCAGTTTCTTGCCAGAACTGATAGACGCTTATTCCTCTATTATCAACGAATTCCTTAATCCGATTCCTCATAGGCATACTTGCACGACTACTACTCTTGTATTCATAATTAACTATTATTACAAAGTAATTAACACTATTATAAATTAATTAGTAACATAGAACTAACTACAAATCTGGATTGGTCTTATAGCTACTGTGTGAAATCATAGAGATGATGACTATCACTCTATACAGAGAGGTGTAGTAACATTGATAACAAAAAATTCCAAAACTACTAAACTAACCCATGCCAGACCCACAAGACCCAAAGCAAGTCAATAACAATGACTTACGTAATGCCCAGTTTGGCGGAGGTTTGATTAATGCTGATATAGTAAACGTTGAGCAAATGGGCGGGAATGTCTACAATATTTACAATGGGCATTCCAATATTAAAACTATTCAAAACCTCAAACTAGAACCCAACATCAGCAATGAGTTAGTGAATTTATTACGCCCTTTCTTGGAAGACGAGAGAAGCCGTCGTCCATTTTTAGTTTTAGCTTTAGGTAATGATTCACCTGTGTTGCAACATATTAATTGGAGTGGTGCTGTAGCAAGTTTCCTTCCTGATATGTTGTGTAAGCTTGCAGATTATGGAGAAGTAGCACCAGGAAAACAAGCACTATGGGCATTATTAGAATATGTGCGCTCCCAAGTAGGTGTAGATATACAAAAACGTATTGATAAGTTACGCCTTATAATTCAATCGTAATTATTTACTTTACAGTAACTACCAAGTAGACATTTAAAATGTTAAAACTGAGTGCTAAAACTTTAAATAAAATAATAAATATACTCTCACCTTTGATGGAAGATGAGAGAAACCGTCGTCCATTTTTAGTTTTAGCTCTAGGTAATGATTTACCTGTGTTGCAATATATCAACTGGAGCGGTGCTGTGGCAAGCTTTATCCCAGATATGTTGTGCAAGCTTATAGATTATGGGGAAGTAGCTTCAGAAAAGCAAGCGATTTGGGTATTATTAGAATATGTGCGATCGCAAGTAGGCCCAGATGTAAAACAATGTATTAATAATTTGCGTCCTCTACTTGATGTATGCTCAGTATCTTCGGTAGGGACTGATAAGAAATCAATAGATGCCATAGTGCAAGAAGTGCGCGAGCGATTGCATAATAACATTCAAGCTTGGTATGGAGAAATACCACTTTGGGCAGTAAACCGTAGGGTTTCCTTGTCTGATTTATTTGTTGATGTCAATATTTTAGATGAGGTCAGCAGTAGTCGCAGATCAGAACTCGATGATTTGTGGCAAGATTTTACAACAAATAATTCTAATTACCGCAGCTTGGATCGGATTGGTTTAGGCAAAAAACAGCAGCGAGTACCAGACTTATCGTTAATAGAAGAGCGAAATACTAACTTAGTGGTAGTGGGTAAACCTGGTTCGGGAAAGACAACATATCTGCAAAGAATCGTAACTGAATGTAATGCTGGAAAGTTACAAGCACAGCGAATTCCTGTGTTGATCCAAATGCGATATTTTATAGATGATGGAAGCGATTATGCTTATAACTTGGATCAGTTTTTAGAGCAACTGTGGGGGTTGGGTAATATAGATGTCAAATTAGTCCTAAATCAAGGTAGGGCATTAATCTTGTTGGATGGATTGGATGAGGTTACAGGAGAAGCTGGCAAGCAAATCATTAAGGAAATCAAGCGTTTTGCTCGTTTTTATCCCCTGGTGCAGATAGTGGTTACTTGTCGCACTCAAACTCTGCTGGACTTATTCGATTGGCAATCACAACGTTTTACCTGCGTAGAAGTAGCTGATTTTAATGAAGAGCAGGTGAGAGCATTTGTAGCAAAATGGTTTGGGGCAGTGTGTGCAGATGCAAAGCAAAGAGAAACGAAAACACGGGAACTTTTAGAACAGTTGTTTCGGGAAGAAAACAAGCCGATTCAGGAACTAGCTATTACGCCAATTTTACTCAGTTTAATTTGTATCGTATTCCACCAAACAGGGAAATTTTACTCGAAGCGTTCCAAGTTATATAAAGAAGGTTTAGAGTTATTTTTGAAACAGTGGGACGAAAAACGAGGAATTGATCGGGATGAGATTTATCGAGATTTGTCACTGGATCGAAAGTTAGAGCTTTTAAGTTTTTTGGCAGTAAAAAAGTTTGAAAAACAGCAGTATGTGCTGTTCGAGGGGGAAGAGTTAGAAGAGTATATTAAAGCTTTCTTGGGAGTTGAGCGGCGGGATAGTCAAAGAGTTTTACGGGCGATTGAATCTCAACATGGTTTATTGATTGAGCGTTTGCAGAACGTATGGTCATTTTCGCATTTGACATTTCAAGAATATTTAGTGGCGAAGTGGTTTTGCGATTATGAGCAATTTGATGATTTGAGCAAATATATTATACAGCCCCATTGGAGAGAAGTTTTTCTATTAAGTATTGAAATAGTAAAAAATCCAGAACTTTTATTTTTAAAGAT